>JALYPE010000498.1 GCA_030856525.1 Pseudomonadota bacterium
GCCCGACCAGCCAGCTCAAGGCAACCCCGACTGCCAGGCCACCCACAGCAACCAGCACGAAAGTCACGCTGGCATTGGCCAGGGAAAACACCCCGGTAACCGCTGCCGCCAGAGCGAATTTGAAAGTCACCAGGCCCGAGGCATCGTTCATCAACGCCTCGCCCTGCAGCATGTGCATCAGCGGGGTCGGCAGACGGTTTTGCGAAATCGCCGAGACAGCCACGGCATCCGTCGGCGACAACACCGCCGAAAGAGCAAACGCCACCGGCAACGGAATGCTCGGAACCAACCAGTGAATGAAATACCCGGCGCCGACCACCGTAAACAACACAAGCCCCACCGCCAGAGTCAGGATCGGCCCGCGCAGACGCCACAATTCGCGCTTGGGCATGCGCCAGCCATCGGAAAAGAGCAGCGGTGGCAGGAACAGGAACAGGAACAATTCCGGCTCAAGGGCAACATGCAGGCCCAAGGTCGGCCATGCCAGCAATGCGCCCGCAGCAATCTGCACCAGCGGCAGGGGCAACGGGATCACTCGTCCAACCAAGCGCGAGACGCTGACCAGCATCAACAGGATCAGGACAGTGTAGGCAGTTTGCATAAAGCGAGATTCCGGACTGTCGGCAACATGAAGTGCCATATTAGTCGCTTAGACTGACGGGGGGCCGTTACACCAATGTCGCACGTAGCCAAGACTCCAGTCGCAGCGAGCCTCCTCGCGAAGGCGATGGATCACCCAGCGCCAGGCTGACTGAATCTTCGCTTGCGCGAGGAAACCGGCTGCCACAGGTTTTAGGCGCTAACCGACGGGTCATGGCATAATCCTTCACCTTTTTTTTCAGCACCTGTAAAGGGGGCAATTCCTTGACCGTTTCAAGCAAAACGTTGCACCTTTTCGGCATCAAAGCCTGCGACACCATGAAAAAGGCGCGCACCTGGCTCGATGAACACGCTGTCAGCTATGACTTTCATGATTACAAAACGGCCGGAATTGACCGTGAACACTTAACCCAATGGTGCGACGAGCACGGCTGGAAAGTGGTGTTGAACCGTGCAGGCACGACCTTTCGCAAGCTCGAAGACGAACGCAAAGCCGATCTCGACCAGTCGAAAGCCATCGAGTTGATGCTCGCCCAACCCTCGATGATCAAGCGCCCGGTGCTTGATCTTGGTGACCGAACCCTGATTGGCTTCAAGCCAGATATCTACGCGGCCGCCCTCAAGTAAGCAGCCCGTTCAATTTGTTAGAGGTATTTACATGTCCACTACCCTGTTCAGCCTGGCCTTTGGTGTCGGCACGCAAAACCGTCAAGGCGCATGGCTGGAAGTGTTTTACGCGCAGCCGCTGCTGAATCCGTCGGCCGAATTGGTTGCGGCCGTAGCGCCTGTTCTGGGTTACAGCGAAGGCAACCAGGCCATCACGTTCACCACGACCCAGGCCTCGCAAATGGCTGACGCGTTGAAGGGCGTTGACGCCGTTCAGGCCGCGCTGCTGACTCGTCTGGCCGAAAGCCACAAGCCGCTGGTCGCGACGTTGCTGGCCGACGACGCGCAATTGTCGTCGACACCAGAGGCTTACCTCAAACTGCACCTGCTGTCCCATCGTCTGGTCAAGCCGCACGGCCTGAACCTCGCGGGGATCTTCCCGTTGCTGCCGAACGTGGCCTGGACCAGCCAGGGTGCGATTGACCTGGCCGAAGTCGCCGAGCGGCAACTGGAAGCACGTCTGCGTGGCGATCTGCTGGAAGTGTTCTCGGTCGACAAATTCCCGAAAATGACCGACTACGTGGTCCCGGCCGGCGTGCGTATCGCCGATGCAGCGCGTCTGCGCCTGGGCGCTTACGTGGGTGAAGGCACCACCGTGATGCACGAAGGTTTCGTCAACTTCAACGCAGGCACCGAAGGCCCTGGCATGATCGAAGGCCGCGTATCTGCGGGCGTTTTCGTCGGCAAGGGTTCGGACCTGGGCGGGGGCTGCTCGACCATGGGCACCCTGTCGGGCGGCGGCAACATTGTGATCAAGGTCGGCGAAGGCTGCCTGATCGGCGCCAACGCCGGTATCGGCATTCCCTTGGGCGACCGCAACACCGTCGAGTCGGGACTGTACGTCACCGCCGGCACCAAGGTTGCGCTGCTGGACGAAAACAATGCGCTGGTCAAAGTGGTCAAGGCGCGTGAGCTGGCCGGTCAGCCGGATCTGCTGTTCCGTCGCAATTCGGAGACCGGGGCGGTGGAATGCAAAACCCACAAATCGGCTATCGAGCTGAA
>JALYPE010000504.1 GCA_030856525.1 Pseudomonadota bacterium
GATCGAGCTCGCTCTGGCGACACCGGTGACCTTATGGGCAGGTTGGCCCTTTTTTGTAAGGGGCATAGCCTCTATTAGAAATCGCAGTCCAAACATGTGGACTCTGATTGGTTTGGGTACCGCCGCAGCCTACCTTTACAGCGTCATGGCAACGCTCTTACCCCAAAGCTTTCCCGCCACCTTCATGCAAGATGGACGTATCGGCGTCTACTTCGAAGCCGCTGCGGTCATCATCTCGCTCACCTTGCTTGGGCAGATTCTTGAGCTCAAAGCCCGATCGCAAACCTCCGCCGCCATTAAGTCCCTTCTCGGCCTGTCGCCCAAGACCGCACGCCGGATCAATGCCGATGGACAGGAAGAAGACATTCCTCTCACCCATGTCCACCTTGGAGACCATCTGCGGGTCAGGCCTGGTGAAAAGGTGCCAGTTGATGGCTCAGTACTGGAGGGTGAAAGTGCGGTGGATGAGTCCATGCTCACTGGCGAGCCAGTGCCGGTAATGAAGAGAGCTGGAGATAGCCTGATCGGCGCCACGCTGAATACACATGGGAGCTTGGTAATGGAGGCGCAGAAGGTCGGCGCCGAGACCATGCTGTCACAGATCGTACAGATGGTCGCTCGGGCTCAGCGCTCCAAAGCACCAATGCAACGAATGGCCGACTCGATTGCCGGCTACTTTGTGATGGGTGTTATCGCGATTGCGATACTGACATTTGTTGGTTGGGGGCTTTTTGGCCCTGAGCCCAGCTGGGTGTTTGGTCTGATCAACGCTGTCGCCGTGCTGATCATCGCTTGCCCCTGTGCGTTGGGTCTTGCTACACCCATGTCGATCATGGTTTCGACAGGTAAAGCAGCTAGCATGGGTGTGCTGTTCAGGGATGCCAGTGCCATCGAAAACCTTTGCAAGATCGACACGCTGATTGTCGATAAGACAGGCACGCTGACAGAGGGACGGCCAGTGTTTCACAGTGTGGAGGCCACACCCAGTTTCAATCCCCACGATGTTCTTCAACTGGCTGCCAGCCTTGATCAGGGCAGCGAACATCCCTTGGCTCATGCAATCGTCGATCATGCCCGAACCGAGAACATTAAGCTCACCAAGCCAGAATCCTTTGAGTCTGGTTCAGGTATCGGGGTCAGTGGCATCGTTGATGGCAAAAAGATCCAGCTGGGGAACACCGCGTTGATGGAAGCCGCAGGCGTGAGCACCAAGCCCCTACAAGAGCGTGCAGAACAGTTGCGACTTGACGGCATCAGCATTATCTACCTCGCAGTCGACGGGGTATTGGCAGGGTTGTTGGCAGTATCCGATCCAATTAAGCCGACCTCCAAAGAAGCAGTCACCAAGCTCAAGGCTGATGACATCAAAATCATCATGGCTACTGGCGACGGGCTCACCACCGCCCGGGCTGTCGCCAAGGAGATGGGGATTGAAGAAGTCCACGGTGAAGTGAAACCTCAGGACAAGGAGCGTCTGGTCGCAGACCTCCAGCAATACGGCCGGAAGGTCGCCATGGCTGGTGACGGTATCAACGATGCACCGGCCCTGGCGCGAGCAGATGTGGGCATTGCCATGGGGACAGGGACTGACGTTGCGATGAATAGCGCGCAACTCACGCTGGTAAAAGGCGACCTGATGGGGATTTTACGAGCACGGGCTCTTTCGGTCGCAACAGTAAAAAACATGCGGCAAAACTTGGGTTTCGCCTTTCTTTACAACTCGATGGGCATTCCTCTTGCCGCAGGCTTGCTCTATCCACTGACGGGACATCTCCTGTCGCCGATGATCGCTGCCATAGCCATGAGCGTCAGTTCTGCATCTGTAGTTTTCAATGCATTGAGACTGAGGAATACCCGAATTGACTGAGCTTCAAAATTGCAGCGCACTTGCCATGCGTTTGCATACGACCTGACCAGTCATTTGCATTTGACTGACCAGCGATTGAGGATTTGACCAACCAGACATCAAAGCTGAGGGGCTTATAACGACCCAAAGCGGTAAACCTGGGCAAGTGACTGTCCATGTGCTTTTTTCAGTTCCTTCAGGCGCACATTCGCCCTTTGCACAGCGGCCATTTTTTCAGGCCGCTTCATGCGTTTCCATTTTCTGATGTCTTCCTTGCTTCGCCCGCAGCTCACACACAGATCACCACTGAGCTGGCAAACTGAGATGCAGGGATTCTCGATTTTTTTAGCCATTGTCAGCCACCTTTGGACACACGTGATTGAGTCAGGCGGATGTTCCAGTCGCCTCCGTGAGTTCGCTGACACTCCTCCTCAGAGTCGAAGCGGACATTAAGATCTGAAGGGATCAGGTCGATGTTGGCCTCATTCAGCGCTAAGGCCGTCAACTCAAATATGCGCGCCTTAGCGTTAACAAGGGCGAGCTTTCTGTCAGCCTGGGTTTCGAACACCCAGATTACCTTCAGGGTTTCAGCCAATGCGTTCAGGTCAGCAGCATGGGTGAGCCAGGTAAAGCCTTCGATTTCACCTTTTGCTGTTTCGCACGCTTCGTTGAGCGTGGTTATCAACCGACGTTCGATTCGTGCCAGTTCACGTTTTCCTGGAGGCATTGCGGGTTCCTTTAGAGACAATAGTGGGGAGGCGCTGAATCAGACAGGTCGAAACTCGACCGTCAGATGGCTGACTTCGTGAACCGGCTTGAGACGTTCACGAATTCTATCGGCGTTCGCAGTGGCCTCACCAAGGACGCTGACGATGGCCGCATGGGCTTGCGGTCCAATCCGCCAGACGTGCAAGTCGGTGATAGTGGCATCCCCCGGTTTCTCAACCAGTTCGCGGATTTCCTCGGCAACGTGCGCGTCTGTCTGATCCAGCAGTACTCCTGCGGTGGCCCCCATCAAGGTCCATGCCCAGCGCGCAATAACAATGGCGCCGACAATGCCCATGACCGGGTCTAGCCACACCCAGCCGAGATACCGGCCGGCGAGCAGTGCAGCAATGGCCAGAACCGAAGTCAGCGCGTCTGCGATGACGTGGACGTAGGCCGATTTCAGGTTGTTGTCGTTCCCGTGATGGGCATGGCCGTGATCGTGATCGTGATCGTGATCGTGATCGTGATCGTGCCCATGACTGTGCCCGTGGCCCAGCAACAAGGCACTGACAATGTTGACGATCAAACCGGCAATCGCGATGAGCGTAGCGGTGCCGAACTGAACTTCCGTTGGCTGCAAGAGGCGTATGACAGACTCAACGCCAATTCCCAGGGAGACCATACCGAGAATCAGTGCCGAGGCGAACCCGCCCAAGTCTCCAACCTTTCCGGTACCGAAACTGTAGCGCTGGCTGGAAGCATGGCGTTTTGCGTATCCGTAAGCGGCCGCCGCGATGCCCAAGGCGCCGGCATGGGTTGCCATGTGGAAGCCATCGGCCAGTAACGCCATCGAACCCGTGATATAGCCGGCGGTGATCTCGCCAACCATCATCACCACCGTCAGTGCCACAACCCACAGCGTACGCTTGGCATTTTCGTCGTGCGCTGAGCCAAGGAACACGTGGTCGTGTGTGTAATTGATGTTGGTGCTGCTCATGAGTGTGTACCTGCGTTCACTTGGAGTAACGGCGAATGGCTTCAAGAAGCTCTTCGACGCCCTTGTTACGCTCTTCTTCGCTGAGCGCAGGGTTCGCGACATGCTCCCGCGCGTGGTCCTCGATGATTTCCTCCATCAAGCCGTTGATGGCTCCGCGAGTGGCAGCAACAAGGTGTAGTGTTTTGGCGCAATCGAGATCCGATTCCAATGCCCGTTCAACGGCTTGGATTTGTCCGGCTATGCGTTTTACGCGTTTGAGAAGATTTTCTTTGTTTGCTGCAATATGGCCCATGGGATACCCCCCCTACCTATGTATTGTGCATGATAGGCATACCCCCTATACCTATGCAAGATCAGAGACCGGAGAGAGCATCTACAGTCCCTGGCAGGAAAGAGGCTTCAAGTGCGAGTGAAGAGCGAGAGGAGCTGGAATGTCCGCCTCTGGCCGTTCTCTGCCGGCCATGGCCAAGAAGCGTACTGGTCGAATACGCTGCAAATGGTTGGTCAGGTCAAATGCATACGGGTGGTTAAGTCTGTGCAACTACCCATCAATGACGCTCACAGCCCGAAACACATAACTGTTGACCTTGCCATCGTGTCAACGTTGATGCTGTCGGTGCGGTGGAAAGAGACCGCTCAGCACGAGAGGAATAACCATGTTCGTCTTAGATGTTTCAGGCATTGGTTGCGGCAGTTGCGTCAGCAAAATCACCAAAGCGATTCAGTCACTGGACAACGAAGCTACAGTTTCCGTGGATCGGTCAGCCGGTAAGGTGAGTGTTGAAAGCAGCGAAAGCCAAGAGCAGATTCGTAAAGCTGTCGAGGCGTTAGGTTTTCCTTCCCAGATCAGCGCTTGAATGCTGGAACCTTTCCATGGTCAGAGCCCCGTATACAGGAGCTGCCCTTGGTTAACCCTCGGGGAGTACCGAAGCAGCTACGTCGGCCACAATTACCGCTCGCAAGCCCTTGCGCTACTAATCACCTCGCAGAGCTTTGAGCAAACCTTTGAATGCTCCATTCAACCTAGTAAAAGCGGCGTCGAAACGTATTCCATTTTCTGTGTACTTTGCGATCTCGACCTGCTGATCGACAGTATTTTGATCAATGGCAGCTTGAGCCGGTGTGCTGTAAAGCAAAGCACCTCCGTAACTATCACTCGCCGATTCTTGCCCGGTTATGTGTTTTACATTTGTTGTTTTCAAAGAAAAGGGAGTAGCAGGCGTTTCTTTTATCTGGCTTGCAAGCACAGTAGAAAAATCTAAGTCTCGGGCCTTGAAGTTCGGCGTATCAGCGTTTGCGATATTGTTACTCAGAATTTCAGCTCTTTGACTACGGTAAATTAACGCTCTTTCTGCGCGGCCAAGCGCTTTCTCAAAATTAATACTCACACTCAATCACCCTCACTAACATTGCAATTTTCCATGAGTCTCGAACACTTAAGTGTTGACGCGATACGTCCAGGCTCACATTTTCAGTTCCTGTGCAGAAACTAAAAAAACGCCTGCACGCACCTTGAAAGCTATCGGGTACTTACAATGCTAGGCACCTCAACTGATACTCAATAAATAGCGGTGTAACGTTGGAAGATTGAGACCTTACGGATTAGATAGCGTGTTCCTCAAGAAAAATATCGCAACCTGACACAACTGTAATATTGGGCTAAGGTTCCTGACAGGGGATGAGCCTTATAGTCCTATTGAGCCTTAAGCTCTCCCCTAAGAATCGTCACTTGATGTGGATTCGAGGGTTACAAATACTCATCCGAGGAAATTCAAATGAACCCCATCAAAACTTTGTTCGTCATCGCAGCGCTGACTGTCTCTTCTTTGGCTATGGCTGAAGGCGGTGGTGACCGGGCGTTTGCACGTATGGAAGTGGCTAGGAATAATTCAATGGAATCGTATCAAGTAGCCCAAAAGCAAAGCACCCAACCTCCCATCGCAGAAAGCCAAGCCAAAGCGATGGACCACAAGAATTGCTGAATAGCTTTCTGCGCTCCCAAGCTGACAGAAATGTAATCACTATGGTGGTTCAAATGTGGCAATTTCTGAGCTCGCTTGCCGTAAGAACTCGTTTTTAGTGACGGCGAGCGAGCTCATTCGGGCTCAACACAAAAACCCGATGAGAGCGCCTGCACCTGTTTGAGCAACTCATTGGTTGTTTCGCACGGCTTCCCTTTTGACTGATCGGACATAAACGGCATGCATTCCAAAACCTCTAGGCGGACATTCGTTAAAGGCCTGGCCGCTGGTGGCATTCTCGGCGGCCTTGGTCTGTGGCGCACTCCTGTATGGGCAGTGACCAGTCCTGGTCTGCCGAGCGTTCTCACCGGTAACGAATTTGATCTGTTTATTGGTGAAACACCTGTAAACATAACTGGCTCCCCGCGCACAGCCATGACCATCAATGGTTCGTTGCCCGGCCCG
>JALYPE010000512.1 GCA_030856525.1 Pseudomonadota bacterium
CCCCAACCCGCGCCTGCAAACTCAAATGCGCTTTCTGCCCCGGCGCCAGACTCAAACTGTCAGTCCCGCCGCTCGCCGCTTCCACGCAGACGAACTCTGAAATCTCGTTCCAGCTCACCTCCAGCAACGGCCGCGTACCGGGGTGCCAGACCACCGTGTCACCATCGTCGCCGGTATCAATACACAATTCGCGCTGCCAGGCGTGATCCTTGAGCTGCAATTCACCGTCGTGCTGGAACACCCGCTGACATCCGCCCTCCACCCGCAACTCGCCTTCCTGCTGACACGCCTGCCTATTCAACTGGTCGTAACCCTGTGCGCCATCGAGCCCAGACAGCGCTACCTCGCCGACGTCACCGATACGCCAATAGGCGTGCAAGGCCTGACTCAACTGACACGGCAGGCTGTCCTGATGCTCGGTGCTCAGGCGCAAATCCATGCGTTCACCTAGGTGCGCATGCAGATCCACCTGCCAATCACACAGCTGTAATTGCCAGTGCAGATGCACGCCCTCCTCGTCATCGCTACTGTCCATCAGCTTCCAGTCGAGCAGCCGGGCCCAGCCATGGGACGGCCAGGCGTTCTCGCTCGGATGACGGCCATACCAGGGCCAACACACCGGCACGCCACCGCGAATGGCGCCGACATGTGGCCATTTAGCCGCGCACCACAGCCAGGGCTTTTGACCCCGTGGCTGGAAGTGCAGCAACTGCGCGCCCTGCCGACTGAACACCGCCTGACACAGCGGATGGTCGATGACCAGCACATCGCGCAGTTGGTAGCGCTCCCACGCAAACACGGGACGTGCACGCAAGGATTTGAAGAAGCGTTGGAGCGGATGCTGATGCATGTGCCACTGTCCTGAAAATCATCGGGTGCGCCAACCCAAAAAAAAGCGGACAGCCTTGGCCGTCCGCACAAATGCGCATATAGAGAAGAGCTTATCGCAACAGCGTTAGAACACCGACTGAATTTTCAGGCCGGCGACGATCGCGTCGTCTACCTGATCAACCCCACCCGGGTGCTTCACGTATTGCAGGTTGGGACGCACGGTCAGCCAGTTGGTGACGTGGAAACCATAGTTGATTTCAGCGTTGTACTCGGTGTCCTGGATCGGCAGGAAGCTTGGGTTGTCGTAGTCATCAATACCGTTGACGCCATTGATCAGCTTGCGGTTTTTCTGCGCATCTTCATTGACGTGAATCCGCGCGATACCGATGCCGACGTCGTCTTTCGGACGAGCGTTGAAAGGACCTTTGTAGGTCAACATCAGGTTCTGATAGTTGTCGACCGTGTTGGTTTCCTTGTCATGGAATGTGGCGTTGGCAGCGATGCTCAGACCACGGCTCTTGTCGCCGTTGTGGTCGGTCAGCTGCTGCTGCGCAACGAACCAGTAGCCGGATTTGCTGCTGTGGCTGCGGTAAGCGTCGCCGCTGATAGCCGCATCATTGCCGTTGTCGTCCTCACGAACGTCATCGGCCTTGGCGGTGCTTTTGTAGTAACCAACGCGGTATTCACCGGGCAGGCTGTTGACGTTGGGCGACCAGACCAGTTCGACCGGGATGATCGTGCCTTTGGTACCGCTGCCGCTGAGCTTGAAGCCGTTGCCTGTTTCCAGCTGCGACGGGTTCTGGTTGTATGCACCGATCTGCGCGTAGAGCTCGTCGTTGATGTTGTACTTCACGCGGATCGCGGCCTGGCTGACCGGCCAGTTGTACCAAATGCTGCCGACCCAGTTACCCACTTGCGAGCCGCAGAACGCCAGGTTCTGGAAGTCGCACGGGAAGCTGTTGAAGTCTTCGCCTTCACCGAAGTAACCGGCCTTCACGTCGAGTGCGCCGTCGAAGTACTTCTGTTTGACCCACAGCTGCGTCAGACGCCAGGTCTGGCCACGGCCCCAGACTTCCTGCGAGGAACTGAAAGTGCCGGCACGTGGATCGCCGATGCGGTCGTTGGATATGTTGCGGCCACTACGCTCAGTGATCGCCAGTTTGAATTCGGCATCGTTCCAGCCGAAGATTTTTTCCAGGTCCAGTTTTGCGCCAAAGGCAAACTGGTCGCTGTAGCGAGCAGTGGTGTCGTCGTTGTAACCGCCCTTGAGGTTGGAGCCGACTTCGCCGACGTACTCGATCTGGAAGTCGTAACCCGCATCGATCAGTTTGGTCCGCTCACCACCCCAATCGCCCGTCATCCACTTCGATTCCGGACTGAACGCCTCTGCAGCGTGCACACCGCCCGCCAGTGTCATTGCCGCAATCGCCGACAACTGGCAGATCAATTGGGCGTTGTTGTTCTTCTTCATCCCTACATCCTCGTTTTATTGTTATTAACTGTTTTTATCTAACGCGGTTTACATCGGTGCGATGGACGTCTCGTCCCCTCGCGAAACCCTTTGCAGGAACTGCTCTCTGTGGTGAGGGGATTTATCCCCGTTGGGTACGAAGTACCCCAGGAATGGGGCTACTGCGCAGTCCAACGGGGATAAATCCCCTCACCACAAAAGCCCGCTCCCACATTTCGATCTTCAGCGGCCTTTGAATTGGGTGACGTTTGCAGCGTGAATTTCAGGTTGTGCCTGGCCCGCCACGCCCAACCGCTCCCCGGTTTTGGCATCGAACAGCAACACCTTCGACGGATCGAACTGCAAGGTCAGCGTCTCGCCCACGGCCGGCGCGACATCCGGCGCCAGGCGGCAGCAGACCTTGGTGTCGTTGAGATTGACGAACACCAGCGTGTCGGGGCCGGTCGGTTCGGTGACCTGGACTTCCGCGCGAATGGTCGGCAAACCGTTCGGCTCGCCAGCCGCCAGCACGATCTGCTCCGGGCGCATGCCGAGAATCACTTCGCGGTCTTCGAGCCCGGCGTCCTGCATGCCCAGCGGCAATTCGCAACGCGCCTGCCCACTGTCGAGCAGTGCCATCAGGCGACCCTCCTCGCGTTGCAGCCGCAGGGGTATGAAGTTCATCGGCGGCGAACCGATGAAGCTCGCCACGAACAGGTTGGCCGGGTTGTTGTAAATATCCTTTGGCGTGCCGAACTGCTGAATGATCCCGTCCTTCATCACCGCCACTTTGTCGCCCAGCGTCATGGCTTCGATCTGGTCGTGGGTCACGTAGACCGTGGTGGTTTTCAGACGCTGGTGCATCAGTTTCATTTCGGTGCGCATCTCGACGCGCAATTTGGCGTCGAGGTTGGAAAGCGGCTCGTCGAACAGGTAGATCTTCGGCCGACGCGCCAGGGCACGGCCCATCGCCACACGTTGTTGCTGACCACCGGAGAGCTGGCCCGGCTTACGGTTCAGCAGGTGCTCGATCTGCAACAACTTGGCGACGCGAGCGACTTCTTCGTCGATGGCGGCGGCCGGCATCTTGCGGATCTTCAGGCCGAACGCGATGTTGTCGCGCACGCTCATGGTCGGGTACAGCGCGTAGGACTGGAACACCATGGCGATGTCGCGATCCTTCGGACTCATGCCACTGATGTCGGCGTCGTCCACCAGAATCGCGCCGCCACTGATGGTTTCCAGACCGGCAATGCAGTTCATCAGTGTCGACTTACCGCAACCGGACGGGCCGACCAGAATCAGGAATTCACCGTCATCAATTTTTAGTTCGATGTTTTTCAGGGTGTCCGGCAAACCGGCGCCGTAGGTCTTGTTGACGTTGCGTAATTCGAGAGTTGCCATGTTCTACCCCTTGACCGCGCCGGCCGTCAGCCCACGCAGGAAATACTTGCCAGCGAATATGTAGACCAGCAGTGTCGGCAGCCCGGCGATCATCGCGGCGGCCATATCAACGTTGTATTCCTTGGCCCCGGTGCTGGTGTTGACCAGGTTGTTGAGGGCCACGGTAATTGGCTGGGCGTCGCCACTGGCGAAGACCACGCCAAACAGGAAGTCATTCCAGATTTGCGTGAACTGCCAGATCAGACAGACCATCACGATCGGGATCGACATCGGCAGCAGGATCTTCAAGAAAATCGTGAAGAAGCCCGCGCCATCCAGA
>JALYPE010000542.1 GCA_030856525.1 Pseudomonadota bacterium
ATTGAATCCTGGCCTAAAAAAAATATAAAAAATGATTCCAGCAGCTCATTCACCCGAGTCACGCCACGACGTTTCGGGAAGTTGTCGAAGCGTCCTTGCAGGTGAATGCTTTCGGTCGGGCAGGAGACAAAGCTGATCCCCGAGTGCCCCAGCAGGCGGAACAGTTTGGCGCAGTAGGCGTTGTCGTAGGAGCCCATCGCGGTGGTGTGACTGGCCGTGACCCGCGAACCCATGTCGCGGCTTCGGGCTTCTTCGGCCAGCACTTCGAGAAAGCGCGAATGCGGGTCGTCGGTCTCATCGCAATGCACATCCACCAGGCAACCGGTGCGCTCGGCCAGGTCCATCAGGTACTTCACCGAACTCACGCCCTGATCACGGGTGTACTCGAAATGCGGAATGCCGCCGACCACATCAGCGCCCATGCTGATCGCTTCTTCCATCAGCTCACGGCCGTTGCGGTATGACTCGATGCCTTCCTGGGGGAACGCGACAATCTGCATGTCGATCAGGTGGCGACTTTCCTCGCGCACTTCGAGCATCGCTCTGAGCGCGGTCAGCTGCGGGTCAGTGACGTCGACGTGGGTGCGCACATGCTGAATGCCATGCGCGGCGAGACTCTGGATGGTCTTCTTCGCGCGGGTTTTGGTGTCTTCTTCGGTGATGGTGACTTTGCGCTCGCCCCAGCACTCGATGCCTTCGAACAGCGTCCCGCTCATGTTCCAGCGCGGTTCGCCGGCGGTCAGCGTTGCGTCGAGATGAATGTGCGGTTCGACAAAGGGCGGCACCACCAGATTGCCGGCGGCGTCGAGGTCTTCGGGGCCCAGGGTCGGCGCTTCGGTTTGCCGGGCGATGCTGCTGATCAGACCGTTTTCCAGGTGCAGTTCATGCAGACCTTCCTGGTTGCGCAGGCGAGCGTTGATGATGTGCATCAGGCGAATCCTTTTAGAGATCTTGTAGTGGTGCACTGGCGCTGCGAACGCCGAGTACACCCGTCAATAGCACATACGTTAACGCGGCAGCGGCAATCCCTACCAGCGGCGCGACCCACGGCGAACTGAAGGCCGCGACCGTACCGACGGCGTATGCACTCAGACCCGGCCAGTTGAAGGCCGGCAATTGCGTCTCGGCCAGGCGTGGATATTGACCGCGATGCCGATAGAAGAAGTCCGCCATAATCACCCCGCCGATCGGTGGAATCACCGTGCCCAGCAGAATCAGGTATGGCACCAGCATGTCGTACATGCCGAGCAAGGCCAGCAGCGTGCCGATCACCGCGCCGGCCAGCGTCACGGTTTTACGCCGCCCGGTGCGCAGCAGATTGCACCCGGCGACGGCGAAATTGTAGATGGTGTTGTCCTGCGTGCTCCAGATGTTCAGCAGCAACATGGCCATCGCGGCCATGGCGAAGCCTTGCAACAGCAGCACTTCGACCACATCCGGCTGTTGATACACGATGGCCCCGTAGGCGCCGATCAGCACCATCAGGCCGTTGCCGATGAAGAAGCCGATCAGGCTCGCCAGCACCGCGACCCGCGCCGAGCGGGAAAACCGCGTCCAGTTGGTCGCCTGCGTGGCGCCACTGACAAACGTGCCGAACACCAGCGTGATCGCGGTCGACCAGTCCAGAGTGCCGGTCGGTACCACGGCGAGCAGACCGTCGAGCCCGCCGACCTTGACGGTGGCGACCCACATCGACAGCATCAGCAGCAACATCATCGCCGGCACCGCGATGTACGAGAGCATTTCCAGGCCGCGATAACCGATATACGCCGTCGCGCAAAATGCCAGGCCGAACAGCACCATCAACGCCAGCACGCTGCCGTGGCTCAACTCGAAATACTTGCCCAGCACCACCGCAGCGGTGGCCGTGCCCCAGGCGTACCAGCCGATCTGGGTGAACCCCAGGATCAGGTCGCTGAGCTTGCTGCCCACCTCGCCGAAACAAAAACGCCCCATCAGCACCGAATTGAGGCCGCTCTTGAAGGCGATGTAACCCAGGGCTGCGGCGTACAGGCCCAGCAGTAGATTGCCGACGATGATCACGGCCATCATCTCGCCAAAACTGAAGGCCACGCCTAGCTTGCCGCCGGCGAACATGGTCGCGGTGAAAAACGTGAAGCCCAGTAACACCATGGCTGTCGAGGCCAGGCCTTTGCGAGCGTGCATCGGGACTTCGCTGATGGGGTAATCGTTGCCGGCGTCGTTCTGCGTCATGGAGCGGTCCTTGCGAAATGGGAAGACGCGCAGAGGGTTGCAGTGGTCGTGCCAGAATTCACAGGCAGTCGTCATGTATGGCAAAGCAGGGGCATTTGACCGCAGCTAAGCGCAAAAGCGGTGCAACCGGCAGCACACAAGACCCATGTGGGAGCGGTTTCATGCGTGTCGCGGTAGAAATCTCAGCAGCGCTGCGACGATAGCCTCCGGCGCATCCTCCTGCACCAGATGCCCGGCATTGGGGATTGCCTGGAACTGCGCACCCGGAATCATCCGCTGTAGCGCGCGGCCGCGTTCAATCGGAATCCACTGATCGTCCTCGCCCCACAGAATCTGCACCGGACAGCGAATGGTCGAGTACAACGCCTCCACTTCGCGGGTATAGCGCTGGTCCATCTGCGCAATCTGCCGGTAGAACGCGGCTTGCCCCGTCGTGCCCAGCCACGGCTGCACGTAAGGGGCGAGCTCATCATCGGCCATTTCCCGTTTGATCGCCCCGCGAATATAAGCCGGCACCATCGCTTGCTGGATGTAATCCGG
>JALYPE010000543.1 GCA_030856525.1 Pseudomonadota bacterium
GTCGGTCAGTCAATAATGATGTTGGCTGACCGGGCCTCATCGCTGGCAAGCCAGCTCCTACAAAGATTTGTGGTGGTACGCAGAAAATCCGTTCAGCGCAAAATCTGTAGGAGCAAGCTTGCTCGCGATGGCGGTGGGTGGGTCGGCGGGTCGGCGGGTCGGTCAGTCAATAATGATGTTGGCTGACCGGGCCTCATCGCTGGCAAGCCAGCTCCTACAAAGATTTGTGGTGGTACGCAGAAAAACCGTTCTGCGCAAAATCTGTAGGAGCAAGCTTGCTCGCGATGGTGGTGGAGCAGTCGGTACAGATGTTTGCTGACCGGGCAGCGCAAATGTCACTGAAGAAACGCAGCAACCTTCCCCGCAGCCGCCGCCAAATGCTGCTCATGGGTAAACCCCGAAACCTTCAACGGCTTTAAATCATGATCCCCCGCGGCTAACCAGAACACCTCGATCTGGTCTGATAACTCATACCCACCGACCGTCTCGCGATTGCCCAGCGCATCCCTCTCGCCTTGCACGATCAGCGTCGGCGTTTTCAAAGCGGCCAGATGCTCGACCCTGGGTTTCTCCGGTTTTCCCGCCGCGTAAAACGGATAGCCCAGGCACACCAGCGCATCCGCGCCCAGTTCATCCGCGAGCAAACTGGCCATCCGCCCACCCATGGACTTGCCGCCAACCGCCAGCCGCCCAGTGACATGGCGTCGCACCACGGCATACACCCCACGCCAGCATTCCAGCAGTTTCGGCGCGGGGTTGGGTGGACGTCTGCCACCGTCGACACGCCGTTGCGCCATGTACGGAAACTCGAAGCGCAGCACGTTGACTCCATGCGCAGCAAGGCGTGCAGCCATGTCGTTCATCCAGGCACTGTCCATCGGCGCGCCGGCGCCATGGGCCAGGATCAGCGTGGCCGAGGCCGGTGCCGCCGCTGCATCCCACAGCCAGCCATGATCGCGTACACACTGCGCCCATTGATCCCCGTCAATACTGGCCTTGTGCTGTTTGGTCATGCTTGCCTCGCTTTTAGTCTGCCTATAACTCCAGACGAGGGACGCGCTGCTTTTCGTTGCAAGCGCGATCACTTCGGCTGAACCGTGGATGGGGAACCATGAACACTTCTATCAGTACCGCCTACAACTACAAGGTGGTCCGCCAATTCGCCATTATGACGGTGGTGTGGGGCATCGTCGGCATGGGCCTCGGGGTTTTTCTCGCGGCTCAATTGGTCTGGCCAGAACTCAATTTCGATTTGCCGTGGACCAGTTTCGGGCGCCTGCGCCCATTGCACACCAACGCGGTGATCTTTGCTTTTGGCGGCTGCGCGCTGTTCGCCAGCTCGTTCTACTCAGTGCAGCGCACCTGCCAGACGCAATTGTTTGCACCGAAAATCGCCGCATTCTGCTTTTGGGGCTGGCAAGTCGTGATTCTGCTGGCGGCCATCAGCCTGCCGCTGGGCTACACCAGTTCCAAGGAATACGCCGAACTGGAATGGCCGATCGACATTCTGATCACCATTGTCTGGGTCGCCTACGCGGTGGTGTTCTTCGGCACGATCATGCAGCGCAAGACCAAACACATCTACGTCGGCAACTGGTTTTTCGGGGCGTTCATCATCACCGTGGCGATTCTGCACATCGTCAACAACCTCGAGCTGCCGGTGAGCTTCACCAAATCCTATTCGGTGTACGCCGGGGCGACCGACGCCATGGTGCAGTGGTGGTACGGGCACAACGCTGTAGGCTTTTTCCTCACTGCCGGGTTCCTCGGGATGATGTACTACTTCGTGCCGAAACAGGCCGAGCGCCCGGTGTATTCCTATCGCTTGTCGATCGTGCATTTCTGGGCGCTGATCACCCTGTACATCTGGGCCGGCCCGCACCATTTGCACTATACCGCGCTGCCGGACTGGGCGCAGTCACTGGGCATGGTGATGTCGCTGATCCTGCTGGCACCAAGCTGGGGCGGGATGATCAACGGGATGATGACGCTCTCGGGCGCCTGGCATAAGTTGCGCAGCGATCCGATCCTGCGCTTCCTCGTGGTGTCGCTGGCGTTCTACGGCATGTCGACCTTCGAAGGGCCGATGATGGCGATCAAGACTGTCAACGCCCTCTCCCACTACACCGACTGGACCATCGGCCACGTTCACGCCGGTGCACTCGGCTGGGTGGCGATGATTTCGATCGGCGCGCTTTACCACATGATTCCGAAAATCTTCGGCCGCGCGCAGATGCACAGCATTGGCCTGATCAACGCACACTTCTGGCTCGCCACCATCGGCACCGTGCTGTACATCGCTTCGATGTGGGTCAACGGCATCGCCCAGGGTTTGATGTGGCGCGCGATCAACGAAGACGGCACGCTGACCTACTCGTTCGTCGAAACCCTGGTGGCCAGCCACCCGGGTTTTGTCGTGCGACTGGTCGGTGGCGCGATCTTTCTCAGTGGCATGTTCCTGATGGCCTACAACACCTGGCGCACCGTGCGGGCCTCGCAGCCTGCCGAAGTCGCCGCTGCCGCGCAGATGGCTTGAGGAGTCCGCCATGAAACACGAAACAATCGAGAAAAACGTCGGCCTGCTGATGCTGCTGATGGTCCTGGCCGTGAGCATCGGCGGGTTGACCCAGATCGTCCCGTTGTTCTTTCAGGACGTGACCAACAAACCGGTCGAAGGCATGAAGCCGTACACCGCATTGCAACTGGAAGGCCGCGACATTTACATCCGTGAAGGCTGCGTCGGTTGCCATTCGCAAATGATCCGGCCGTTCCGCGCCGAGACCGAGCGCTATGGGCATTACTCGGTGGCCGGAGAAAGCGTCTGGGATCACCCGTTCCTGTGGGGCTCCAAGCGCACAGGTCCGGACCTGGCGCGGGTCGGCGGTCGTTATTCCGAAGACTGGCACCGCGCGCATTTGTACAACCCTCGCAACGTCGTGCCGGAATCGAAAATGCCGGCCTACCCTTGGCTGGTGGCCAATCAACTCGACAGCAGCCACACCGAAAGCAAGATCAAGACAATGCGCACCCTCGGCGTGCCGTACACCGACGCAGATATCGCCGGTGCCACGGAATCGCTCAAGGGCAAGACCGAAATGGACGCCTTGGTCGCCTACCTGCAAGTGCTCGGCACTGCGATCAAGAGCAAGAGGTGAGCCATGCCCTTTGAAATCATCAGCGAGATCAGCAGTGGAATGATCCGTGGCCTGGGCACGGTCGTAGTGTTCGTGGCCTTCATCGGGCTGACGTTGTGGGTTTTCAATCGCAAGCGCAATGCGGATTTCGCCGAAGCGCGCCTGTTGCCGTTTGCCGACGAGCCACACACCGACAGCACCCAAGAACCCGTCACGAGGAGTACCCGGTCATGACCACTTTCTGGAGTACGTGGATCTGCGTACTGACCATCGGCAGCCTGATCGGCCTGACCTGGCTGCTGATCGGTACGCGCAAGGGCGAAACCAAGGGCAGCGTCGATCAGACCATGGGCCACAGCTTCGACGGCATCGAGGAGTATGACAACCCGCTGCCGCAGTGGTGGTTCATGCTGTTCGCCGGCACGCTGGTATTCGCCGTCGGATACCTGGTGCTTTATCCCGGCCTGGGCAACTGGAAAGGCATTCTGCCGGGGTACGAGGACGGCTGGACCGGCGTCCACGAATGGGAAAGGGAGATGAACAAGGCGGACGCCCGGTTCGGGCCGATCTTCGCCAAATTCGCCGCGATGCCGCTGGAAGAAGTAGCGAAAGATCCGCAGGCGTTGAAAATGGGCGGACGCCTGTTCGCCTCCAACTGCTCGGTGTGCCACGGCTCGGATGCCAAGGGCGCGTTCGGTTTCCCCAACCTTGCCGACAATAACTGGCGCTGGGGCGGCGATGCGCAAATGATCAAGACCACGATAATGGGCGGGCGCATGGCGGCGATGCCGGCCTGGGGTGAAATCCTCGGGGAAGCGGGCGTGAAGAATGTCTCAGCCTACGTACGTCATGATTTGGCCGGGTTACCATTGCCCGCGGACACCAGCGCCGATCTGCAGGCCGGGCAGCAAGCGTTCGCCGCCACGTGCACGGCCTGTCATGGAGCCAACGGTCAAGGCACCGAGGCCATGGGCGCGCCGAATCTGACGCAACCGGCCGGCTACATCTACGGCACGAGCCTGGCGCAACTGCAGCAGACCATACGCCATGGTCGTCAGGGCCATATGCCGGCGCAGAACGAGTTGCTCGGCAACGATAAAGTGCAACTGTTGGCGGCTTATGTGTACAGCCTCTCGCATGGGCTGGATACAGAACGCCTGCAGGCTGAAAGCAAAAGCGAATAATTCTCGACCGCTCTACTGCTGCATTCCAGCGGAATGCGGCAGTTCCCTGCCCCTTTGCGACCAAGTGTCGCACCCTCCCTTGGTACGCCTTTCGGTTCCCCGCATTCGGGTCTAAGCTTTCCCCAATGCGAGCGGACATGAGCCGGTTGCAGGTCAATTTCATCTGATGTGTTTGACACATTTGCTCGATGGCAGGCCGCAAAGGCAGGTAGTTAATGGCTATCGTGCTTATTGTTCACACCCCTCTGCCCTCCGTGTTTGAACACACCCCGTTACAGATGACCTGAACCCTTCATCCTGTTCGCTCAGTGCGGCATTTTGTCCATGGGTAATTTTGCCCTTACGCGGCGCATGGAAAGGCCGCAGAATCAGCTTTTGAAAGCATTGACGCAGGTCATGGCGCGTTGCAATGACCCCCCGCTTTCTACATACTTGCGGCCGATTTTTACTCCTAATAAAACACCCAAACCGTGGAACCTTAGAATGAGCACAGCAATCAGTCCGACTGCTTATAACTATAAGGTAGTCCGCCAGTTCGCCATAATGACGGTGGTCTGGGGGATCCTTGGCATGGGGCTCGGTGTCTTCATCGCCTCGCAACTGGTCTGGCCGGAGTTAAACTTCGGTCTGGCATGGACGAGCTTTGGACGCCTGCGCCCGTTGCACACCAACCTGGTGATTTTTGCCTTCGGTGGTTGTGCACTGTTTGCCACTTCTTATTACGTCGTGCAGCGAACCTGCCAAACGCGACTGATTTCCGACAGCCTCGCCGCCTTCCACTTCTGGGGATGGCAAGCGGTAATCATCGGCGCAATCGTTACCCTGCCGATGGGTCTGACCACCACCAAGGAATACGCCGAGCTGGAATGGCCACTGGCTATTCTGCTGGCGATCGTGTGGATCGTTTACGCGCTGGTGTTTTTCGGCACCATCGTCAAGCGCAAGACCAAGCATATCTATGTCGGTAACTGGTTCTACGGTGCTTTCATTGTCGTGACGGCGATGCTGCACATCGTCAACCACGCCTCGCTGCCGGTCAGCCTGTTCAAATCCTACTCCGCCTACTCCGGCGCAACGGATGCGATGATCCAGTGGTGGTATGGTCACAACGCGGTGGGCTTCTTCCTGACCACCGGCTTCCTCGGGATGATGTATTACTTCGTGCCGAAACAGGCCGAGCGTCCGATCTACTCCTATCGCCTGTCCATCGTGCACTTCTGGGCGCTGATCACCCTGTACATCTGGGCCGGTCCGCACCACTTGCACTACACCGCACTGCCGGACTGGGCGCAGTCGCTGGGCATGGCGATGTCGATCATTCTGCTGGCGCCAAGCTGGGGCGGGATGATCAACGGGATGATGACCCTGTCGGGCGCCTGGCATAAATTGCGCACCGACCCGATCCTGCGCTTCCTGGTCGTCTCGCTGGCGTTCTACGGCATGTCGACCTTCGAAGGCCCGATGATGGCCATCAAGACCGTCAACTCGCTCTCGCACTACACCGACTGGACCATCGGCCACGTACACGCCGGCGCTCTCGGCTGGGTAGCGATGATCTCGATCGGCGCGATCTACCACATGATCCCGAAACTGTTCGGTCGTGCGCAGATGCACAGCATCGCCCTGATCAACGCGCACTTCTGGCTCGCGACCATCGGTACCGTGCTTTACATCGCTTCGATGTGGGTCAACGGCATTACCCAGGGTCTGATGTGGCGTGCAATCAACGATGACGGCACCCTCACCTACTCGTTCGTCGAAGCGCTGCAAGCCAGTCACCCTGGTTTCATCGTCCGCGCCCTGGGTGGTGCGTTCTTCGCCAGCGGCATGCTGTTCATGGCGTACAACGTATGGCGTACCGTACGTGCCTCGAACCCGGCTGAAGCCAAAGCTGCTGAACAGATTGCTGTAGTTGGAGCTCACTGATGAAGCATGAAGCAGTCGAGAAGAATATTGGCCTGCTGGCCTTCTTCATGGTCATCGCCGTCAGCATCGGCGGCCTGACGCAAATCGTTCCACTGTTTTTCCAGGACGTCACCAACAAGCCGGTCGAAGGCATGAAGCCTCGCACCGCGCTTGAACTCGAGGGCCGCGACGTCTACATCGCCAACGGTTGTGTCGGCTGCCACTCGCAGATGATCCGCCCGTTCCGTGCTGAAACCGAGCGCTATGGCCACTATTCGGTAGCCGGTGAAAGCGTCTGGGATCACCCGTTCCTGTGGGGCTCCAAGCGGACCGGTCCGGATCTGGCCCGTGTCGGCGGTCGTTACTCCGATGACTGGCAGCGTGCGCATTTGTACAACCCGCGCAACGTAGTGCCGGAGTCGAAGATGCCGGCCTACCCGTTCCTCGTGGAAAACAAGCTCGACGGCAAAGACACCGCGAAGAAAATGGAAGTCTTGCGCACGCTCGGCGTTCCTTACACCGACGAAGACATCGCCGGTGCCAAGGATGCCGTGAAGGGCAAAACCGAAATGGACGCGCTGGTGGCCTATCTGCAAGGCCTGGGCACCATCATCAAAAGCAAACGGTGATTTAGATGGATATCGGGATGATTCGTGGCCTGGGCACCGTTGTTGTAATGGTGGCCTTCATCGGACTGGCGCTGTGGGTGTTCAGCCCCAAGCGCAAGTCGGAGTTTGAAGACGCGACCTTGCTGCCTTTCGCGGATGATCCCGAAGCCATCAAGCACGTCGAGCAAGCTTCTAGGAGTAACAAAGAATGACTACGTTCTGGAGTCTGTACGTCACAGTCCTCAGTCTGGGCACCATCTTCGCCCTGACCTGGCTGCTGCTGTCCACCCGCAAGGGTCAGCGCGCCGAGCAGACGGAAGAAACGGTCGGCCACTCGTTCGACGGGATCGAAGAGTACGACAACCCACTGCCAAAATGGTGGTTCATGCTGTTCGTCGGCACGATCATCTTCGCGCTGGGTTACCTGGTGCTGTACCCGGGCCTGGGCAACTGGAAAGGCCTGCTGCCAGGTTACAACTACCTGGATAACGAGAAGCAGACCGCGTTCGCCAACGGCCAGAGCGGCTGGACCGGCGTTCACGAGTGGGAAAAGGAAATGGCCAAGTCGGACGCTCGTTTCGGGCCGATCTTTGCCAAGTTCGCTTCCATGCCTATCGAAGAAGTGGCCAAGGACCCGCAAGCCCTGAAGATGGGTGGCCGTCTGTTCGCCTCCAACTGCTCGGTCTGCCACGGCTCCGACGCCAAAGGCGCCTATGGCTTCCCGAACCTGACCGACGCCGACTGGCGCTGGGGCGGTGAGGCAGAAACCATCAAGACCAGCATCATGGGCGGTCGTCACGCCGTGATGCCGGCCTGGGCGGAAGTGATCGGCGAGCAAGGCGTGGCGGACGTTGCTGCGTTTGTCGTGACCAACCTGGATGGCCGCAAGCTGCCGGAAAGCGCGAAGGCGGATCCAGTTGCCGGGCAGAAACTGTTCGCGGCCAACTGCGTGGCTTGCCACGGTCCTGCCGGTAAAGGCACGCCGGCCATGGGCGCACCTGACCTGACGCATCCGGGCGCGTTCATCTACGGCTCGAGCTTTGCGCAACTGCAGCAGACCATCCGTTACGGCCGCCAGGGCCAGATGCCTGCGCAGCAAGATTTGCAAGGCAACGACAAGGTTCACCTGCTGGCCGCTTACGTCTACAGCCTCTCGCATGGCGAGAAAGCTCCGGCGGAAGACAAGCAGTAAGGCTCGCGCCTCAAGCAGTAAAATCGGCCCCGTCAATTTACATTGGCGGGGCCGATTTCATTTCAGCGGAGCTATCTGAACTGCGAGTGGCATACGATGTATTTCGTTGAAAAGTTCCGCCTTCTTTTCTCTCCCTCGCAACTATCCTTTGATAGTTCGCCCTCTAATCATGAAATCAGACAGGCAGATCCGAATGAGTGCGACTCGCGTCACCCGTTGATCGTCAGTGGGCTCGCCGCACCTGCAGCAGCTGGGTTTCGCGAAGGTAATGGAGGCTGGGGCAAGCGCACCCCCGCCGTGCGCACCTGAATGTCAGAGCTAAAAGGGTAAGGTGCTGCGAAAGAACAGAATCTACGTATGAGAGGTACCTCTGTCTGAATTCATAACTTGCAATGTATCAGTAGTAGTTCCCTTTAATGTCAGGTGATAACTTCTTCAGCAGGTTAAGTGAACATCTGAAACATGAAGGGTTCCACATTAATCCGAATAGAAACTCAATCAAACAAGGAAGTTATTAAATGAATAACGAAAATACGCAGGAAAGTATTGTCCAACCCGTAAATACTCCCGAGCCTGTGACACCTTTAAACGAAGGTGCACCTATCCAGACTCGCAAAGCACGCTCCGTGAATGGCGAAAACGCCGTCAATAATAACGGTGGTGGCCTGGATTCGTTGGGACAGGGCTACCTTCTGGTAACAGATGAGTGATCAGACAGGTCGTTTATAGTCAATTGATCTGAATCATGATTCGTTACATTGACTACACCATCTGCGAATTTCTCAAAACGCGACCAAACGTCGCACCCTTGACCCAGAGCGACAAGCGTATCATTGCGCCACTGCAACACCCTTTTTGACCGCGGTCGGCATGTACTGACCGCGGCAATTTTCCACTGCCGTGGGATGCAACTGATGAGCAACCAGATTCCGGTACACGACGTCACTCCGCCTGCCAAAGACGCGAGCAAAACCGTCGACCTCTACGCCTCACGAGAAAAAATCTACACCCGAGCCTTTACCGGCCTGTTCCGCAATTTGCGCATGATCGGCGGGGCCGGCCTGTTCCTGCTGTATTTCGGTACAGTCTGGTTGAAATGGGGCGGCCATCAGGCAGTCTGGTGGAATCTGCCCGAACGCAAGTTCTTCATCTTCGGTGCGACCTTCTGGCCACAAGACTTCATCCTGCTCTCGGGCATTCTTATCGTCAGTGCCTTCGGTCTGTTCTTCATCACCGTTTATGCCGGCCGCATCTGGTGCGGATACACCTGCCCCCAAAGCGTCTGGACATGGATTTTCATGTGGTGCGAGAAGGTCACCGAAGGCGACCGCAACCAGCGCATCAAGCTCGACAAGGCGCCGATGAGCGCCAACAAGTTCTTGCGCAAATTCAGCAAGCACACCTTGTGGTTGCTGATCGGTTTCGCCACCGGCATGACCTTCGTCGGCTATTTCTCGCCGATCCGCGAGTTGACTATCGACTTCTTCACCGGCCAGGCCGATGGCTGGTCGTATTTCTGGGTCGGCTTCTTCACCCTCGCCACGTACGGCAATGCCGGCTGGCTGCGTGAGCAAGTGTGCATTTACATGTGCCCTTACGCACGTTTTCAGAGCGTTATGTTCGACAAGGACACCTTGATCGTTTCCTACGATCCGCGTCGCGGCGAGTCCCGCGGTCCGCGCAAGAAAGGCGTCGACTACAAAGCCATGGGGCTGGGCGATTGCATCGACTGCACAATGTGCGTTCAAGTCTGCCCGACCGGCATCGATATCCGCGATGGCCTGCAGGTCGAGTGCATCGGCTGTGCCGCCTGTATCGATGCGTGCGACAGCATCATGGACAAGATGGACTACCCGCGCGGCCTGATCAGCTATACCACCGAGCACAACCTGTCCGGGCAAAAAACCAATAAACTGCGGCCGCGCCTGATCGGTTACGCCGTGGTCTTGCTGACCATGATGGCGCTGCTCGCGGGCGCGTTTTTCATGCGTTCGCTGGTGGGTTTCGACGTCAGCAAGGATCGCGTGCTGTACCGAGAAAACGCCGAAGGCCGGATCGAGAACGTCTACAGCCTGAAGATCATGAACAAAGACCAGCACGATCACACCTACATGCTGGACGCGGTCGGCCTGCCAGACCTCAAACTGCAGGGCAGACGCGAAATAAAAGTCGCCGCCGGGGAAATCTTCAGTCAGCCGGTAGAGCTTTCCATGGCCCCGGAAAAACTGCCGTCGAGTACCAACGAGGTGAAGTTCATCCTCAAGGATGCCGATGACGCCGGGATCCACGTTGAAGCCAAGAGCCGATTCATCGGCCCACAAATTCGTTGAGAGAAGTGAACATGCCTGCAACAAACGCCGCAAGCCCCTGGTACAAACACCTTTGGCCATGGATCATCATTGCCATCCTCGCGTGTTCGGTCACGCTGAC
>JALYPE010000583.1 GCA_030856525.1 Pseudomonadota bacterium
CGCGAAAGGGCCATCCGCTACACCGCAGATTTCACCGTTGAAGGCTGCGGCTTCATCACGCACAAGCCGTAATAAATCACCCCGCCCAACGCCGAGCCGGTGAACCAGCCATAGCTGTAAAACCAGCTAAATGCGTCACTGCCCAGCGACAGCAGCGTCAACGCCACCGGCACACCGAACGCGATGAACCCGAACCAGTTCCACGCCGGGTAAACGTCATCGCGATACAGCCCGGCGAGGTCCAGCTGCTGCTTCTTGATCAGGAAATAATCCACCACCATGATCCCGGCGATCGGCCCCAGCAGACTGGAATAACCCAGCAACCAGTTCGAATAAACCGTCTCCAGGCTCACGTCGGACACGATCAAGCCGAGCGTCTTGAACAATTCATGCGCCATCAGCACCAGGCCGACCAGCCCGGTGAGCATCACTGCTTTGGTGCGATTGATGACCTTTGGCGCAATGTTCTGAAAATCGTTGGTCGGTGAAACGATGTTCGCGGCCGTGTTGGTCGACAGCGTGGCGATGATGATCAAGGCCATGGCGATGGCCACCCAAACCGGGCTCTGGATGTGCCCGATCAGGGTCACCGGATCTGACACGGTCACGCCTACCAGTTTCACCGATGCGGCGGTCATCACCACACCCAGCGCGGCGAACAAAAACATGGTCAGCGGCAAGCCGATGATCTGCCCGACGATCTGGTCCTTCTGGCTTTTTGCATAGCGGCTGAAGTCCGGAATATTCAGCGACAACGTCGCCCAGAAACCCACCATCGCCGTTAACCCGGCGGCGAAGTAACTGACCACGCTCGCGCCTTCCGGACGCTTGGCGGGGATTGCCATCAACTCGGTCATGGACACATTCGGCATCGCCCAGACCAACAGCCCCACGCCGACCAGAACCAGCAAGGGCGCCGAGAGTGTTTCCAGCCATTTGATCGACTCGGCACCGCGAATTACCACCCACAGATTGAGCGCCCAGAACACCATGAAGCCGATGACTTCCCCGATACCGCCGAGGGATTTCCAGCCATCGAATACCGAGCCCAGAAACAGGTGAATGGCCAGCCCGCCGAACATCGTCTGAATACCGAACCAGCCGCACGCCACCAGCGCCCGAATCAGACACGGCACATTGGAACCGAGAATGCCGAAGGACGAGCGCAGCAACACTGGAAAGGGAATGCCGTACTTGGTGCCCGGGAAGGCGTTCAGTGTCAGCGGAATCAGTACGATGATGTTGGCGAACAGAATGGCCAGCAGCGCTTCGCCGACGCTCAGACCGAAATACGCAGTCAGCACGCCGCCGAGGGTGTAGGTGGGCACACAGATCGACATGCCAACCCACAGCGCAGTGATGTGCCATTTGTTCCAGGTTCGTTCATGCACCTTGGTCGGTGCCATGTCGTGGTTGTAACGAGGACTGTCGAGGACGTCGCTGCCGGCTTCAAGCTCGAACAAGCCGTCGCGCTCGGTCACTTGCGATCTGATCTGTTGCATGGCCGCTCCACTGTTCTTTGAATTATTTTTTGCTCATCAGGGGCTGGCGGCATCAATAAACGTGCCGGGCACTCCGTTTGCGCATCGGGCAGTTCCATAAAAGCTGCGTAACGTATTGATGTTGTTGTGTTTATAAATGCATTCCGAAAAGTCTTGAGCAACTGGCGAGGCACTCAGGCCGAATGCCAGACAAGTTGTCCATTGCGTCAGGACTCAATGTGGTGCATGGCTCTTTTTTTACTGCGCTTCGCATCAACCATAGACCATTCTCAAGCGGCTGATTTCATATGGAAAATCTTGTCGATATTCGGATCCTGTCAAGTGCGTCAAAATGGTGAGAAGGCTCACCATTTTGGTGAACTGTATTATTTCTCCTTTTATTTCAATGATGTACAAGCGTAATAAGCTTATAAAAAATATTCTTGCTGATTCGCAATTCTAAGACTAGCTTCTATTCCTGACAGCGTTGACAGGAATACTCCTGTTTGCGCCGGCTTCATATAAAACACTTAGAACCGGCACAAGTCGGTCATAGCCTGCGAGGAATTCGGCATGTCTTTGTTGATCCGTGGCGCCACCGTTGTTACCCATGATGAAAGTTATCGTGCCGATGTGTATTGCGCGGACGGCGTGATCAAAGCCATCGGTGAAAACCTCGACATTCCCGCCGGCGCCGAAGTACTCGACGGCAGCGATCAATACCTGATGCCGGGCGGCATCGACCCGCACACGCACATGCAGTTGCCCTTCATGGGCACCGTGGCCAGTGAAGACTTTTTCAGCGGCACCGCTGCGGGTCTCGCTGGGGGCACGACCTCGATAATCGACTTCGTGATTCCCAATCCGCAGCAATCGCTCATGGAAGCCTTTCACCAGTGGCGCGGCTGGGCCGAGAAGTCAGCTTCGGATTACGG
>JALYPE010000585.1 GCA_030856525.1 Pseudomonadota bacterium
CATCGTCCCCGGCAAGTGACTGACGTTCTCGTAACTGACCAGACAGCAGGCGCCAGCAGAAACGAAAATGTCCTCGACCGACTTCGGCGCTCCTCGAAGGTCGCAGGCGTTCGGGTCGATCAGCCGACGAAGTGCAATCTGGGTCGTGCTCTTTGCGCTGCCCTGCTCCCCCAACAGCTCAAGCAATGGATAGGGCGTGTCTGGACGCAGACATTCGATCAGCCAGGACAGCACCAGCAGTCGAGAGCCGTGTGGAATGTTGGCTACACGCCAAAGCGGCTCGATTGATCCACCGGCCAACGGATCGGGCAGCGGCTGCGTAGACTCCTGTCGGACGAACATCGCCCCGGGTGACTCGACGATCTCCCAATTGGCCGGCGTGACTCGAACGGCTCGACTACTACCTGGAACAGCCAGATCGAGGAAGTATTCCCCGTTCGCGCCAGCGGTTCGCAGATGAATGTCTAGGCACTCACCATGGAATCGCCCAAGTCCGGCCAGGGTGCCGAGGGCCTCCCTGATCGACTGATCCCGAGGTGCTTTTCCGGTGCCCTGATAGAACCCGGCCAGCAGGCAGTCGCGGAACTGACGTGAGGCCAGGTTGCGCACCTCGCCCGACTTCATGTCACGGGTGTACACGTCCTTGTTCTGATCGTGGAACAGTTCAAACCGCTGCTCGACATACTTCACCAGCAAGGACGCCTGGCTTTGCCGTTCCTCGTCTTCGTCGGGGTCAACTGGCGGTGTATTGTCATTTGCAGCGACTTCTGGCAGCTCGAGCAGAGCCTCAAGTTTCTCGACCGTTCCGCCCGCGCCCAGCCAGTCCGAAATATCCCCCTTCTCTGGCAGGCCTGGCAGGTAGATAACCCGCACCAGCGCGCCAACAGAACTCAACGCTGCGGACACCTTCACCGCGTGCTTACGTCCAGGCTCATCGTTGTCCGGCAGAATGACCACTCGCCGACCCCGGAAGAACTCCGACAGCTCAGCGGACCACTTACCGGCTCCGCCAGCGTTGCAGGTCGCCAGCAGCCCCATGTCCATCAGCCGGTTAACGTCCTTTTCGCCCTCGACTATATAGACAGTGGCCTCCGGCGCGGCCAGCAGCTCAGGGAGGCGATACGGAACCTTGCGCACGCCCTTCACCGACCAGGACCAGCGATCACCCACCGGGCAACGTTGGCGAAAATCTTTTGGCTCGAAGCGAACCACCTGGAACAGCAGCACTCCGTTTTCATCGGCATAGCTGTACTGGGCGACCTCGACCTGCTTCACCGGCTCGGGTTTGAAACCATGGGTTTCCAGCCAGGCCATTTGCTCAGCGCGGCGACTGATCCCGGTTTCCCGCTCGATCAGATCAAGCACCCCGCCACCCTCTCCTACCTCATGCGAATGCCACGCGCCCTTATCGAGGTCCACCGACAGCGATCCATGGGTGCCGAATCGCAGCTCGTTCGCCTTGCTCAGACCGGCGTTCGGTTCACCCAGTAAGTGACGAGCAACTGGCTCCATCACTTTCTCCAGGCCGAACGATCCCGCCGACGCCGATGCGCCGTTTTGAATAGTCATCGGGTTAGGTCCTCAGTTCGAGCGCGTTGAGCTTTTCGTTGAACTCGCCGATCTGACAGTCCAAAACATTGCAATGGTCGTCAGCGAGGTATTGCACAAGGCCGGCAAGGTCTTTCGCGATGAAGCCTTTGCCAGTGGTCAGATCTGTCTGAATGGCAGCGCCAAGGCTGGAAAGCCAGCGCAGGTATTCACGGCTGCACTGCATCGCATCGAGGGATTCATTGGCAACGTTGGTGATTTCGGTAGAGGCGATCATTTCCGCATCTCCGACTGTGCTTTGTCGCAAAGATCGAAACCCGCTTCGCGAATCAACGCACCGATGCAACTTACCGCACAGGTGAGGCCATAGGCCTGAGCGTCACTCAGGTAGTGTTCGCTACCGTCATGCCCCATCAGGTTAGCGAGTGTTTCGAGTGCTAGGCCGGCAGTAGTCAATCGGTTGCCGTGTTCGTCTGCAGCGTGGGCAAGTGTTCCATGCTGGAAATTCATTTGGCCACCGCCTGAGCTTCGAGGCTGCGGGCGATTTCGATGTGATGGCTGTAGCGCTTCGCTCGCACACTGAGGCTGGAATTTGCGCGGAGTGCGGCCATTGCCATTGCACGGTGGGCATTGGCTTTGCCGATGAGGACGGACGGATCTTGGGTAGCGGCAAGCATGGGTGGAGCTCCTTTTGCTGTCGAGGAGCTGCCACGGTCCTTCCTACAGGATTGGGTGGCAGCCGTGCGTGGGGTAGGAATACCGGGGCAAAAGGAACCCGGCCAGACCGAAGTCTGCCCACGCTCAGCCGCCATAAAGCGGAATCTCAGGCATAAAAAAACGCCGGAGATGGAATCTTGGGCGCTGTGCGCCTTTTGCTTGCTCAGGTTCCTACACCCGGTCACTGATTTTGCAGCGACAAGCGGACGATACATCTCGACCACAGATGAGACAAGAGCTTTTTTCAGGCTGAGCGATCCCGTGCCTGCATCGAGGCAGGTTTGATTAGTCATCATGGGTTAAGCCTCCTGGCTGATCAGGAAGGCGTCTACAGTCTCAGGTTCCCAACGAACGGAACGACCGAAGCGGATCGGCTCAGGGAAGCCTGGGCTTTTCGACCAGCGCCACCAGGTGGAACGACTGACCTGATAGCGGGCGCAGAGCTGGGCTGCAGTAGCGCGAGTGCCAGGAATCGGCAGGTTGGGTACATCGGTACTGCGGGTGGCGGATTGAGCCATTTGCGGTATCTCCGAACATGGATATGTCCGAGAGGGCAAACTGTAATCCACTAGACCCCGCGAAGGGGTCAGGTTTCCGGCCGTCGGGAGCAATCTACTGGACAAGTCCTCAGGTTGCGTATTATTCCTTCTGGTACTACAGTCCGCCGCGAAGCCCGTTGAAACGCTTCACCTCGGGGTTGTGTATTGGCCTAGCCGGTATGCAGAGGACGTTGGTAGCGTCTTTCCCGAACTGGCCCCGGCGTTGGTAGCGCACGGGGCTTTTCTTTGTCTGCAATTCCAACTGTCAGCCATTCTAACAGCAAACTCTAGCCAGAAAGTTTCTAGGCGTTTCATGTGCTGTCATGGGTCGCATAGTAATGTGCACTCTCAGAGAATTCAAAGTAGTTTTGTTCCGATGATGTGTGGATTACTTTCACTGTTCCACATGGAACAGTACTGTAATCCTTGTCCAATACACCCCAACACGTACCAACACGTCTCAATACGTCCGTTTACGTACGATAATCCAGTGTCTCAAGAAGGGAAAAAGCGACATTACCGTCTGTCGGATGGCCTAACACCCTTTGCGGACGGGGGTTTCAGCGGGGCTAACCTGGGCCTGATGAGGCCCTCAATAGTTCCTACCACGAAAGATGCGTCCTTGGGTGCAGAGAATTTCCAGACTTAATTCGCCAATGCTTAACCATGTCGCGACACGTTTTGCGAATTACGAAAACGTGTCGCGGATATGATCAACGTGACGTAGGTGCGTGACGGATGGACATCACTAGAAGTGTAAATCCATCTTCTTAAAGTGTCGTAAGCACGGTTCAGCACAGTTATTAACACTTATTCTGTTTATATGCGCTTATTCGCTGTTATTCACGGTTATGCGCTGTTTTGGCGTGTTATTGCGGAACGGAAGTTCGCTGCAGGCCACGACTTACACGGATTCAGCAAGGGACTATCCGTGGTGCCCTACCCGCGCCCGCATCCAGTTTGGGACTTGGGACTTCAGAGACATTGGATCGGGACCTTCCCTTTTAGGACGCTGGAATGCCGCTCATCGGATCAAAAACGGCCAGTCAGCAGGACATTAGGACACTCAGGACTTCAAGTCGGCTTCTTTCTTTTTCCGGCGCGACAGCAGCACCACGTTATCGACCTGCTCTTTGCCGCAGGCTAGGCCATCCAGGTAGCGCCCCCACTTCTCGAGCGCAGCCTGTTTTTCAGGCAGGTAGCTGTATCGGTCGTAATGCTTGGCCTGCACCCCACTGCGCCCGTGGGACAGCAACCAGGCACGAACCTCGGAGCTCACGCCCTGATGCGCCAGCAGTGTCTCAGCGGTC
>JALYPE010000618.1 GCA_030856525.1 Pseudomonadota bacterium
GAACAGCATCGGCAAACAGACCCCTGCGTTCGTGCGGTTTTCGACGGTGGCGGGGGAACGCGGTGCGGCGGATGCCGAGCGCGACATACGCGGCTTCGCGGTCAAGTTGTACACCGACGAGGGTAACTGGGACATCGTCGGCAATAATACTCCGGTGTTTTTCTTCCGCGACCCTTTGCGTTTTCCCGACCTCAACCACGTAGTCAAACGCGACCCGCGCACCGGGCTGCGCTCGGCGACCAATAACTGGGATTTCTGGACGCTGCTGCCCGAAGCGCTGCATCAAGTGACGATCGTCATGAGTGATCGCGGCATCCCGGCCAGCTACCGACACATGCACGGTTTTGGCAGCCATACGTTCAGTCTGATCAACGCCGAAAACCAACGGGTCTGGTGCAAGTTTCATTTCGTCTGCCAGCAGGCGATCAGCAATCTCAGCGATGCTGAGGCCGCACACGTGGTCGGCGGCGATCGCGAGAGTCACTTGCGCGATTTGTATGAATGCATCGAGCGCCAGGAGTTTCCGAGCTGGAAGCTGTGCATCCAGACCATGACCGAAGAACAGGCGCGCATGCACCGGCGCAACCCGTTCGACCTGACCAAAGTCTGGCCGCACGGCGAGTTTCCCCTGCAGGAAGTCGGCATTCTGCAATTGAACCGCAACCCGGAAAACCATTTCGCCGAAGTCGAGCAAGCGGCGTTTTCGCCGGCCAATGTGGTGCCGGGCGTGAGTTTCTCGCCGGACAAAATGCTTCAGGCGCGGCTGTTTTCCTATGGCGATGCACAGCGCTATCGCCTGGGCGTTAACTTCAATCACATCCCGGTCAATGCGCCACGCTGCCCGTTCCACAGTTATCACCGCGACGGCGCCATGCGCACGGACGGCAACCTCGGTTCGACGTTGTCCTATTTCCCCAACAGTTTCGGTGAGTGGCAGGACCATCAGCACATGCACGAGCCGACCTTGCCGCTTGAAGGCGACGCCGCCCATTGGGACCAGACGCTGATCGAAGATCATTTCGAGCAACCGGGCAATCTGTTCCGCCTGATGACGCCGCTTCAGCAACAGCTGCTGTTCGACAACACGGCGCGGGCGATGGGCGATGCGCCCGTGATGATCAAACAGCGCCACGTCGGCAACTGTTCCAAGGCCGATCCGGCCTACGGCGCCGGCGTCGCCAAAGCGCTGGGCCTGAGCCTTGCCGCCGCCGATCTGCCCAGCATTGCCCAATCCCAAGCCCATCCAGAACCCGCCGTTGGAGAGCAATCATGAGCACTAACGATTCGAGCAAAAAAGCCTTGGTGGTCGTCGACATCCAGAACGACTATTTCCCCGGTGGCCGCTGGGCACTTTCCCACGTCGAGGATGCGGCTGCGCAGGCCGCCAGGGTGATCGACCGGTTCCGCGAGCGCGGCGACCTGGTGGTGCACATCCGCCATGAATTCAAGGACGACAACGCGCCGTTTTTCCGTCCCGGCAGCGAGGGCGCGCAGATCCACGAGAGCGCGAAAAATCGTGACGATGAACCGGTGGTGCTCAAGCATTACATCAACTCGTTCCGCGAGACCGAGCTCAAGTCCATCCTTGATCAGCACGGGATCAACGAGGTGGTGGTGGTCGGCAACATGAGTCACATGTGCGTGGACGGCATGACCCGCGCTTCGGTGGATTTCGGCTACACCACCACGGTGCTGCATGACGCCTGCGCCACACTGGATTTGGAGTTCAACGGGGTCAAGGTGCCCGCCGAACATGTCCATGCGGCTTTCATGGCGGCCTTGAGTTTCGGCTATGCACCGGTCATTTCCACCCGTGAATATCTGGACCGTTGATCTGTGACACCCGGCAGGCGGATGGACGGCGAGGGTCGTTCATTTGCCTGCCATTTTCGTAGTCTATGCTCATCACCTGGACCGATTTGGCACGGAGGCTGCCGCTTACGCCGGGATCATTGAGGTGCGTCGATGGTGCAGTTGATCTGCTCGGAATTCGATGAGTTCGAAGAGGCGCTCTACGGCGTGCAAGGGCGCTACGTGTTGCGCACGCGGCAGCAGCGCGACTGGCAGCTCAATGTTGTTGACCTCAACGGCGTGGCTTTGATGAGCGGCCGCGAAGGCGCCGGGACGGTTTATACGGGTATTGGCCTGCCGGGTTATTTCAATATTTTCGTACCGCTGACCGGCCACGAATCCACTGCGGTCGACGGCCATGCGTTCAACCGGCGCAGGGTTGGCTGGATGGTCCCCAATGCGATGTTTCATATCAATGCGAAAAGTCCGGCCAGCTGGCTGACGGTCGCAATGTCGTGCGAACTGGTGTTGCGCTGGGCCGGGGTCCGCGAAGACGAGTTCGATTTTTCGCTGTTGCAACGCAACGTTGTCGGCAATGCCCAGCGCAACCTAGGCCCTTTATTGTGGCTGGCGCGGCGGCTGTTTCACATCGACGCCCATGCCCCCCAGGCGCTGCACAACGACAGCGCCGAGCACGCTGCGCGCATGGAAGTGCTGGACGTGGTGTTCCGCCTGCTGCTGCCGGTCGACCCGGTAAATGCCGCGCCAGGGCACCATCGCGATCACAAGGATATCCTCAGGCGAGCCCTGGAACTGCTCGATACGCTGGAGATCCAGTCGGTGTACACCGAAGACATTTGCCAGGCGACCTGCGCGTCCGAACGCACCGTGCGCAATGTGTTCAACGAATACCTGGGCATGAGCCCGCATCGGTACCTGATGATTCGCCGCTTGCATGCGATTCGTTGCGCCATTCGTCATGCCGCCCCGGAGGATACGATCACTACGATT
>JALYPE010000643.1 GCA_030856525.1 Pseudomonadota bacterium
TAACGTGTTACCAGTGCCGTACCCAGTTCGCCAGGCAGAGATTCCACCACTGAAATTCCATGAGCACTCAACCGCTCATGGAGTTCCGCTCGCGCGTTCAGATAATCTACCGTCCCGCAATAAGTCAGCGCTTCTTCCACGGTTTGCACCGGTTGTTGCCGCGTCATGTCGAGTACCTTTTCACGCAAACTCGCCACCAGCACCTGATGCTGCTGACCCAAGCGCTTGACGGCTGTCAGCAATTCTTCATCATCCTCATCCCGCAGATTAGTCACCAGCACCACCAGTGCTCGGCGCTTTTGCCGGGCCAGCAGTTGTGTTGTGGCGGTCAGGTAATCAGCACTGCGTCGAGTGCTGTGCAGGTCATAAATCGCATTGAGTAACACATTGAGCTGGCCTGTTCCTTTTACCGGCGCAAGATAGTGCTCTTGCTCAGCCGCAAACGTACTAAGACCGACCGCATCGCCTTGACGTAACGCCACGTAGCTGAGCAACAGGCACGCATTCAACGCATGGTCAAAATGCGCCAGCTCACCGTCCTGACTGCGCATGCGGCGGCCGCAGTCGAGCATGAAGATAATCTGCTGGTCGCGCTCGTCCTGATATTCGCGGGCAATCGGCGTGCGCTGGCGGGCAGTGGCCTTCCAGTCGATCTGACGCAGGCTGTCGCCTTCGCGAAATTCCCGCAGCTGATGAAATTCCATGCCCTGACCGCGCCGCTGATTTTGTCGCAAACCCAGCTGGCTGAGCCAGTTATCCACGGCCAGCAGTTGCCCGCCGTAGAGGCAGGCAAAGTCGGGGTAAACCCGGGTGTGATCGGCCACCTTCAACAGCCGTTTGCCGGACCACAAGCCCAACGGGCTCGGCAGGTTTACTTCGCAATGCTCAAAGGTAAAGTGACCGCGTTTCAGTGGGCGCAAGCGGTAGCCGAACTCACTGCTTTGGCCCGGTTGGAGCTCGACCGTCAGCGGCAGATTCTCGAAACTCAGGCCCTCGGGTACATGATCGTAAATGTGAATATTCAGCGGCTGAGGGAAGTCATGTTCAACGTGCAGTCGCACTTCACCCCAGCGACCGAGGGCGAGACTGCCAGGCATTTGTCGCCTGACCTTGGGCGACGGCAGCCGCTTGAGGCGAACGGCATCGACGATTGCGAGGATAAGCAGTGCCAGCAGCAGCCCCCAATTAATCGAAAGCAGGGTTGAGGGAATAGCGAAGCCCAGCGACCTTGAGGCGCCCAGCACGATGCCGATGGCCAGCAGGATTATCAGCCAGATCAGCAGCAGGCGGGACGGTTTCACTGACGCGGCGCCGGCACTTGATCGAGCAGTTGCCGTAACACCTGATCCACTTCCAGCCCTTCGATATCCAGCTCCGGCGAAATACGCACACGGTGACGCAAAACCGCCAGCGCGCAGCCTTTGATGTCCTCGGGAATCACGAATTCGCCACCGCGCAGCAGCGCCCGCGCCCGGGCGCAACGCACCAGCGCAATCGACGCTCGAGGCCCGGCGCCGAGCATCAGGCCGGGCCAGCTGCGGGTGGTGCGGGCCAGGCGGACGGCGTAATCAAGCACCTGATCGTCCAGCGGCAAATCGCTGGCGATGCGCTGCAAGGCAAGTACGTCCTTGGCTTGCAAAACAGTGCGCAGCGGCTGCACGTCAAGCATGTCGGCGCGGGTCGAGCGGCTGACCTGGCGGACCATGTCCAGCTCCTGATCGGCGTCGGGATAGCCCATGCGCACCTTGAGCATGAAGCGGTCGAGTTCAGCTTCCGGTAAAGGGTAGGTGCCTTCCTGCTCGATCGGGTTTTGCGTGGCGAGCACCATGAATGGTTGCGCAATCGGCAAGGCGCGGCCTTCCAGAGTGACCTGGCGTTCCTGCATGGCTTCGAGCAGCGCCGCCTGGGTTTTCGCCGGGGCGCGGTTGATTTCATCTGCAAGCAGCAAGTTGGTGAACAGCGGACCTTTGCGCAGTTTGAACTGCTCGGTCTGCAGGTCGTACACCGCATGCCCGGTAACGTCGCTGGGCATCAGGTCCGGCGTGAACTGAATACGCGCGAATTCACCGCCAAAACAACGGGCGAGGGCGCGGACCAATAAGGTCTTGCCCAACCCCGGAACCCCTTCAAGCAGCACATGACCGCCGGCAATCAGCGCGGTCAGCACGTCGTCGATCACGGTATTCTGGCCGATGACCGCTTTCTGCAATTCAGTCCTCACGGCCTGCGCCAGCTGACTGGCACGCTGGCGTTGTTGCGCGGCGTGGCTTGGTGCGCCGGGCTCGATCTGTTTGCTCATGACTTCTGGCGCCGTGTTGACGGTCACACGTGTTTTATCTTCCATAAATCAGATACTTACCTAATCCAAAGATTCTGGTTTGTTTTACGACCGGCATGAGTCGGCCCAGGCCGGCCTGCACAACGTCCATAGCCATGATAGTGCCTGATTTTGAGCGGTCGCGGATTTACCAAAGTGCCAATGTGTAACTCACGATGGCGCAGCGTGGTGAAGTTGTAGTCATACCGCAGTATCCAGGAGCGCTCCTGAGTGTTGGCAAAGTCATTGATCGGGACGAAGTTCACCAGGTAGGGGTCGCTAGTGATGTTCTGCGGGCCGCATGCGGCCTCCGGGTTATGACCCCGAGCGCGGGCCGCCGACAAAAAGAAACTCTTTAAATCATTGAGCGGTGTTGATGCGACCGATCACGGAGCCGGCTTCAAAATAGTCACCTGCCGGTTTGGCGATCTGCACTTGACCTTCACAAGGTGCCAGGACCGAAGTTTCCATTTTCATGGCTTCTACCACCGCGATCACTTGCCCGGCGCTTACCAACTCACCCTCTTCCACGACCCAGGTGTGCAGGTTGCCCGCCACGGGCGTCAGCACCGCCTGCAGATCAGTGGTCTCGGATGGGGCCGAGCTTTCGCTGGCGGTGCGCGCTGCGTTCAGGCTGACGCCTTGCAGCAGCGCAGCCGGAAAGCCGAGTTCGTGGCGCTTGCCGTCGATTTCGACAAACGTGCGCAGGATTTCAGGCTCGGCCGATACTGCGGCACGGGGGGCGAGAGTGATCTGTTCAGCGAAATCGGTCTCGATCCAGCGCGTGTGTACGGCGAATTTATCGGCCCCGGTGAAGTCGTCATGGTCCATCACGGCCCGGTGGAACGGCAGCACCGTGGCGATGCCCGCAATGTTGAATTCAGCCAACGCTCGCCGCGCGCGGACGATCGCTTGTTCGCGGGTGGCGCCGGTGACGATCAGTTTGGCCATCATCGAATCGAAGGTGCTCGGTACTCGCGAGCCGTTTGTCACGCCGCTGTCCAGACGCACGCCTGGGCCAGACGGTGGCAGGAAATCAGTGATCTGTCCGGGGGTGGGCAGGAAGCCTTTGCCCGGGTCTTCCGCGTTGATGCGAAATTCAAAGCTGTGGCCTCGCTGGGCCGGCGTCTCACTGAAGGACAGCGCAAACCCGTCGGCGATCCGCAGTTGTTCGATCACCAGATCAACCCCGGTGGTCTCTTCGGTTACCGGGTGCTCGACCTGCAAGCGGGTATTGACCTCAAGGAACGACAGGGTGCCGTCCTGGCTGAGCAGGAACTCCACTGTGCCGGCACCGACGTAGCCGGCTTTGGCGCAAATATCCTGAGCAGATTGATGAATACGCTGGCGCTGTTCGTCGCTGATAAAGGGTGCTGGCGCTTCCTCCACCAGTTTCTGATTGCGCCGCTGCAAGGAGCAGTCGCGGGTGCCGACTACGACGACCTTGCCGTGTTTGTCGGCGAGGATCTGCGCTTCTATATGCCGAGGACGGTCGAGGAACTGTTCGACGTAGCATTCGCCACGACCGAAGGCCGCTTGCGCTTCACGCACTGCCGAGGCGAACAATTCAGCGACTTCATCCATGCGCCAGGCGACTTTCATGCCGCGTCCGCCGCCGCCAAACGCAGCCTTGATGGCAATGGGCAGGCCGTGCTGTTCGGCAAAGGCCAGTACTTCGGCGGCGCTTTCGACTGGGCCAGGCGTACCGGCCACCAAAGGCGCACCGACCCGTTGAGCAATTTTTCGCGCCTCGACCTTGTCGCCGAGCACGTCGATGGTCTCCGGGTTGGGACCGACCCAGATCAATCCAGCGTCGATCACCGCCCGGGCGAAGTCAGCGCGTTCCGAAAGAAACCCATAGCCGGGGTGCACCGCATCGGCGCCACTGCGTTTGGCGACGGCGATCAGTTTGCCGATATCCAGGTAGGTCTCGGCCGGGCGCTGGCCATTCAGCGAGTAGGCTTCGTCGGCCTGACGCACGTGCAGGGCATCGATGTCCGCGTCGGCATAGACCGCGACAGATTGCACGCCATAGTCGCGGCAGGCGCGGGCGATGCGGACGGCAATTTCACCACGGTTGGCAATCAGTAATTTTTTCATGGAAGTTTGTTCACATCGGCAGTTGAAGAAGAGGCTTGCGTCATCGGTTGAATCGCTTTGAAGCCGTCCAGAGGGTTGAAGCGAATCTGCGCATTGACAGGTACCTGGCCAGCCAGGTCGAGATGGTAGCTGGCGACCGCTGCGATCACCGGGTAGCCACCCGTCAACGGGTGATCGGCAAGAAACAGAACCGGTTGGCCGCTGGCCGGAACCTGAATGGCGCCGACGCAAGTCCCTTCGCTGGGCAACTCCTGGTGTTTACTGCGCTCCAGCGGTGTTTCACCGGCCAGACGAATACCGACGCGGTTGGACTGTGAGGTGACGCGCCAGAGCTGGCTGGTCAGACGCTGGATGGCGTCGTCGGTAAACCAGTCAGTGCGCGGCCCCATGAGCACATCGAGGGTCACGATGTTGGCCGTAGTAGGCAGATCAAAGGCGGGTGCTTCGTTCATTGATACGCTGGTGCCTGTCGTCAGCGCCGTATAACCCAGTGGGTCGCCGGCCGCGAGAGCAGGGGGGCCGACCTGAGCGAGGGTATCTGTCGACAGACTGCCGAGCACGGGAGCGACCTCAAAGCCGCCGCGAATCGCCAGGTAGCTGCGCAGCCCTGCCGAGGGTGAACCCAGATGGACTTTGTCACCGGGCTCCAGCTCGATGGGCTGGTAGTTGCCGGCAGGCCATTGCAGGCCACTGGCATTGGTGATGATGACCGGAGTTTGCGCGCCCGTGATCGCTATCACCGCACGGCCATGACAGATGAAACTCAGGCCGCCGAGTACCGCTTCCACGCAGGCCGTGTCCGAGGGATTGCCGACCGCGCGGTTGGCCGCTCGCAGGGCGCCGAGGTCCAGCGCGCCGGAGCGGGATACGCCCTGGCCGGTCTGACCGGGACGGCCCATATCCTGCAAAACGCTGTGCAAACCTGGGGTGATGATTTCCAGATAGGCGCCGCTGGGCGCGGCGGCACTTGCCGGCGCCGTGGGGACAGGCAGGCCGCCTGCCGGCAACGGCCCGGCATCGCTGAACCGCACTTTATAGCCTGGGCGCAGCAGGGCCGATTCTGCCCGATTCAGGTCCCACATCTGCAACGGCGTGAGGCCGATGATCTGCCACCCACCGGGGCTGGCTTGCGGGTAAATACCGCTGAATTGCCCCGCCAGCGCCACCGCACCGGCGGGTATGCGGGTGCGTGGAGTCTGGCGGCGGGGCACCTGAAAACCGGCACCGCCGGTGAGATAGGCGAAGCCCGGAGCGAATCCGCAGAAGGCCACGCTGTAGTCGTGCGCGGTGTGGCGTTGGACCACCTCAGCGCGGCTGATACCCAGCAGTGTGGCAACTTCGTCGAGGTCTTCACCATTGTAATGAACAGGGATTTCCACCCGGCGATGCTCGATCGCACGCCGCTGGCTCAGGTCCTGGCCAGCGATACGATTAACGAGCGCCTGCTGCGCAATGGCGCTGGGGCGGAAGTGGATCAGCAGAGTTCGTGCGGCAGGAATGATTTCTTCCACGCCCGCAACAGGCTCGGCCGTCAGGGCGTCGAACAACGCCAGGGTCTCGTCCAGGTCGTTCAGTTCGACGAGCAGGGCGTCCAGGTTAACCGGTAGAAAACGCACAGCAGACTCCTAGACGTGATACGTGCTGTCAGGCACATCGGTGATGAACATAGGGCCGGACGAGCGGGGGATCGCGAAGGGCACGCCCGAGATCATGACTGCCGCCTGAAGTATTACTCCGCAAGTCCGGAACACTGGTCGAGCCAGGGCGTGGATGCAAAGCAACTCAGGCTCGCCGATATGCACCGGGACGCCATGGCCTGCAGGGTAGCGCCCGCGGCGCGCTTCACGGCCAGCGGCGATGGCCAGCTGACGAGCGCGATCAAGAGCGTTCACGGGCGACCTCCTGCAAAGGGTTGCAAGGACATGTTGGCCTGTTCCAGCACGCGGCGCAGTTCGCGGGCCATGTCCACCGCTGCCGGGCTATCGCCATGGACACAGATCGAATCGGCCTGGATTCTGGTCAGGCTGCCATCGATCGCTTCGACGGTGCCGTCTTCAACGAGGCGCAGCATACGTTGGGCGACGAGCTGGGGATCGTGCAGCACGGCGCCCGGTTCGCGGCGTGAGACGAGGGTGCCCTGCGGCGTATAGGCACGGTCAGCGAACGCTTCGGCAATACACTGCAAACCCTCGTTACGGGCCAGTTCAATCAGGCTTGAGCCCGCCAAGGCAACCAATATAAGGGTGGGATCGATCGCGCGGATAGCTTCGATCACGGCCAGCGCCTGACGGCGATCGTGAGCGATCGTGTTGTACAAGGCGCCATGAGGTTTCACGTAGCGCACGCAGGTTCCAGCGGCCTTGGCCAGGCCCTGCAGCGCCCCGATCTGGTAGATCACGTCGGCGGTCAGCTCATGGCTGGCCACGTCCATGTTCCGTCGCCCAAAGCCCACTTTGTCCGGGTAGGCGACATGGGCACCAATGGCAACGTTTTTTGCCGCTGCAGCTTTCAGTGTCCGCAGGATGCCTGCCGGGTCGCCGGCGTGAAAACCGCATGCGACGTTGGCGCTGGTCACGACATCGAGCATCGCGTCATCGTCGCCCATGCTCCAGGCGCCAAAGCTTTCGCCGAGGTCGCTGTTGATATCTATCGTTGGCATTAACGTGACTCCTTGTTCGTTATCGGGCTCAGGCAACGTTGAGGAAGGCAAAGATCGGCCCGACGGATTTGATTGCCATGTACCAGGTCAGCAGGCAGGTCAGGACGCCCAGCACCAACAACCACCGAGGGTAATGGTAACCGCCCATGAGGTCGGACCGGCGCCAGCCGACGTAGATGAAGATGCTCAGGCCGATTGGCAGTATCAGGCCGTTGAAACCGCCTGCGAAGAGCAGCAGCGCGGCAGGAGCAGTGCCCATCAGCACAAAGATCAGCAGCGACAGGGCGATGAACACTGTGGTGGCGCGGTTGCGACCCAGCTCGGTGATGTCGGGTTTGAACACGGTGATAAACGAAATGGAGGTGTAAGCGGCGCCGATCACGCTGGTGATACTGGCGGCCCAGAGGATGAGACCGAACACGCGCAGGCCGATTTGCCCGGCCGCGGCCTGGAAGGCTTGTGCGGCAGGATTGGCGCCCTGACTCGAGGTGTCGATGACTACGCCGCTGGCAACGACACCGAGGATGGCGAGAAACAGGATGTAGCGCATAAGCCCGGTGACCATGATCCCGCTCAGGGCAGCCCGGGTCACTGCCTGGAGATTTTCGACCCCGGTAGTACCGCGGTCCAGCAGTTTGTGAGCCCCCGCATAGGTGATGTAACCGCCGACCGTGCCTCCGACGATGGTGGTAATGGTCGCGAAGTTGATCTGGTCCGGGAGCACGGTCTGGTAGAGGGCTTCACCCAGCGGCGGGTTAGAGGCAAAGGCCACGAACAGCGTTAGGCCAATCATCACCACGCCCAGTACGACGATCAGCCGGTCGACGGCCAGTCCGGCGCGGTGGGAGAGGAAGATGCCAATGGCCAGGAGCGCGCTTAAACTGCCGCCCCATTTTGCATCAAGCCCCATCAGCGAGTTCAGGCCCAGCCCGGCACCGGCGATGTTGCCGACGTTGAACACGAGCCCACCAAAGATCACCAGCACCGCCAGCAGATAACCACTGCCTGGAATTGCTTTGTTCGCCACATCTGCGGCACGCATTCGGGTCAGGGACACGATACGCCAGACGTTAAGTTGAACGACGAAGTCGATCAGAATTGACGCCAGGATACCAAACGCAAATGCCGCACCCATCTTGGCCGTGAACGTGGCGGTCTGGGTGATGAATCCAGGACCGATGGCAGAAGTCGCCATCATGAAAATGGCCGCAATGAGGGAAGAGCGGCGCGCTGTGGTGAAATCTTGTGCAGTCTGTGTCACGGCTGTCTGTGTCACGGCATCAATCCTGCGATGGGAGATGACTTGACTGAGCAACGGGCATGCCAACATCCAGTCATCAGGTGCTTACTGTTGATATATAGCGTTTGGATTGTTGAACAATAGCTAGGGTGTGAGTCGACAATTCGCACCAGCCTGTAACCTTATCTCTCGTCCGTGTTACCTATTGATGCATACGGCGGCCTTGCTTCTTGCCATGCACTGAGCTCTCGGGGAACATCAAACTGACTCAATCTGACTCTGGATCGCAAATGAACGACGTTTCACATTCCGCTCCTCGCTCGCTGGGTGAATCCATTACCCAAGAGGTCCGCAGGATGCTGGTCGAAGGTGAATTGGTCCCGGGCCAACGGCTGTCCGAAGCGGCGCTGGCCGAAAGCCTGCAGATTTCCCGCAATACCTTGAGAGAAGCTTTCAGGGTCCTGACCCGTGAGGGTTTACTCAAGCATGAGCCCAATCGAGGGGTCACTGTGGCGGAACCCGATATGGCGTCGATCATTGATATCTATCGTGTCCGCCGCTTTATCGAATGCAAGGCCATTGCTCAGGGTTACCCGCTGCACCCGGGAACATTGCATATGCGTGAAGCCGTGGAGGCGGGCATGCGAGCGCGTGAGGCCAGGGACTGGAACGCGGTCGGCACCGCAAACATGATGTTCCACAAAGCTATCGTCGAGCTGGCCGACAGCCCGCGCCTGGTCGTGTTCTACGGGCAGATATCTGCCGAATTGCGGCTGGCCTTCGGCCTGCTGGATGATCCCGAATTCCTGCACATGCCCTATGTCGACATGAATGTCTCAATCCTGCGCTGTATCGAAGAAGGGCGGCCGGAAGAGGCAACCCGGATGCTCGAAGCCTACCTGGTGCAATCAGAGCGCACCCTGCTGGCAGCCTACGAGCGCTGCATGAGCCGCTAGCTGAAGGCGCCATATCATAAGGCATTCCTCAAGGTTTGCAGGTGGGCGACCTGACGGCTGAATTCAACGCTTGAAAGCCGTTGCTTCGGCCGCGGGCTCATGGCCTGGCTGATAGCGCGCGTGGGTTGACCGGTCAGGCGCGCGAGCACCAGCCATTGTTCGGCGACGCCGAGCTGGTCATAACCGGGATGTCGGTGCCGGATGCGACGCAGGATGTCTTGCTGCAGGCTTTGCAAAAGACTCTCCTGGCCACTGTGGCGCAACATGAAATCGGCGCTCGCGCGCAAGTGTTCCTGAAGTTGTCGCCGCGCTTTCGGTGCCGGTTCAATCAGCGGCCCATGACGCACGCCGAAATGCCAGCACAACAGGCCGACAAGGGCGATCAGCGCAACCAGCGCTTGCGGGAAATAGCGCAGCAGCAAAGTCAGCAGGCTGTCGTGCTCAGTATTAAACAGCAGCGTCACGTGGGTATCAGCCGTGAGATACCAGAGCAGCCAGGCGTTGTCATAGTGGGCGATGGCCGCGGTTTTCCACAACTCGGCGTCTGTGACAACAATGATCGAACCGAGGCCGTGAGCAAGCTGCATCATGTGCGTGCCCTTGCCGCTGTTTGCCCATGCTTGTGCGAGGTTCTTCGGGTCGTCGAGATGGAACGCGGTGTCGAAACCGGCGTAGGCCGGGGCGTCTTCATCCTCGAGATAAAGCTTGGTCAGTCCAGGCAGTGGCTCCCCGCTGGTGTCGGGCGGCGGGTCCTTGAGGTCCTTACTCAGTAACTGCTGCAGCTGCACCCGGTCCAGTAACAGGTCATCGCTCTGACCGAGCTTTTCGTCCCACAACGCTTCGGCGACAAACAGCAAGCGGCCGCCGGCGCGGGTCCAGTTCAACACCTGATCGACCTGGCGCGGCGACATGCTGGACCGTTCGCCGAGTAACAACAGACTATTCTGATGGGGCTCCAGCGTCGGCAGCACTTCCAGGCTGTTGGCGTGGCTGACGGTGAGGCCCTGTTTGCGCAGGAAATGCTCGGCGGCCAGATAGGGATTGGCCTGAGCTTCGGGCGCCGGTCCATGATCGATTTCTGCCTGATAGGGCGTCGCCTTCAGGTACAGCCAAATACTCAATACGCAGCACAGCGCGCCTGCAACCAATGCGACGGCCAGCCACAATCGCCGACTCAAGCCGTGCCTCCCGGACCGAACAAGGCGCGCCAGCCCTCGCACAATTCATATTGCACAGGCTCGGGCGGCAGTCGATGCCCGTACGCCATGTTCTGCCAATGGGTCGTCAGGGTCTGGCTGAACGCCAGCAAGGCGGGGTGTCGCAGTTGCTCGATACGCCGCAGCACCTCACTCTCGGTGTCGGCCGCGCCCAACGGCATGTGGTGATCGTGCAGCAAGTGGCTGAGCAGTGCGCGGTAAAGCAAACCGAGCGCCTCACGGGGGTGGCTTTGCCAAAGCTGCTCGGCGCTGCTGGCGATGTCGCCCGGCAGGGACTCGCGGTCGAGGTCCAGGCCGAACGCTTGCTGCGGCGCTGCCCGGGCCGGCCTGGTTTTTTCCTGTGGGCGACGGGTGACGAATGCCTGCAGCCATTTCCGGTAGCGCCAGATCACCAGGCCGACTCCCGCAATCAACGCCGTCCACAACGCCACTTCAATCAGCGTCGCCACAGCGCCGAAGCGTTGGCCGTCGAGCAAGCCGAACAAGCTCTGCAGCCATTGCGCAAGCTTGCCTTTGCCCGATGCATCGGCAGCGGATTGATCCTCGCCAAAGCGGTACTGCGTGACCGTTTCCTTGTTTTTGAACGGGGGTTGTTCGAGGATTGCCTTGATGCTGTCCCGTGCGGCCTGGCTGGTCAAAGGTTGAGACATAAGCCGGGCAGATTCGGGCGTCGCCACTGGTTCAGCGGCCCACGCGTTTTGATTGAACGGCAACAGTGCACAGGTTCCCAGCAGTAGAGTCAGGGCCGCGCCACTCAACCGCTGGCGCAGGCTGCGAAACACCAATTCAATGTCCCAAGCTTCGAGCACCGTGCGCCGATTCAGATAAAGACTGAAACCGCAGGCGACGTAGATGGGTTCCCAGACCACCAGAACCAGCAGGTAAAACACGTTCGTCAGGTGTTCCAGCCAGCGCCAGTCCTGGGTCGCGACCGAGAGTAAACTTTGCCAGCTCCAGTCGAGTTCGATCTGCTGCGGCAGCAACAGGTAAAACAGCAGCATCAGTCCGATCCACAGCGCGCATTCCAGATGCACACCGATGATCGTTAGCC
>JALYPE010000662.1 GCA_030856525.1 Pseudomonadota bacterium
AGCTTGATGTGCGCAGCGATGGCCAGATCGGCGTCAACATGGGTGCGCCGCGCCTGGTGCCGGCCGACATTCCTTTCGATGCGCCGGAACAGGCCGTGAGTTATCGGATTGACGTCGACGGCACGCCGGTCGATCTGGCGGCGGTGTCCATGGGTAACCCTCATGCGGTGCTGCGAGTCAGCGATATCAATAATGCACCGGTGCATGAGCTGGGACCGAAAATCGAACACCATCCGCGCTTTCCGGCACGGGTCAATGTCGGTTTTCTCCAGGTCATCGACCGCAACCGCGCACAGTTGCGCGTTTGGGAACGCGGCGCCGGGGAAACCCAGGCCTGCGGTACCGGCGCGTGCGCTGCTGCAGTGGCCGCAATCAGCCAGGGGTGGATGGATTCGCCGCTATTGATCGACCTGCCCGGCGGGCGTCTGTCCATTGAATGGGCTGGCCCCGGCCAACCGGTCTTGATGACTGGCCCGGCAGTGCGAGTTTACGAAGGACAAGTGCGTCTTTGAGTGAGTCAAACCCATGACCGATAAGCCCCAGGTTCCCGCCCTGCAGCCCGACGAATCCCCTTCCGGAAGCCTCGAGGCGGCGGCAATTGCCGCGTACCTGGAGGCTCATCCGGATTTCTTCGTCGAACACGAAGAATTGCTCGCGACCTTGCGCATTCCGCATCAGCGTGGCGATACCATTTCGCTGGTCGAGCGGCAGATGACCATCCTGCGCGACCGCAACATCGAGCTGCGACATCGCCTGTCGCACTTGATGGACGTGGCCCGCGACAACGACCGCCTGTTCGACAAGACCCGCCGCCTGATTCTCGCGCTGATGGACGCCACCAGTCTGGAAGACGTGGTGATCAGCGTCGAAGACAGTCTGCGCCAGGATTTCCAGGTGCCATTCGTCAGCCTGATCCTGCTGGGCGACAACCCGATGCCAGTCGGCCGCTGGGTGACCCATGCCGATGCGCAAACCGCCATTGGCGGTTTGCTGTCAGAAGACAAAAGCGTCAGCGGCAGCCTGCGTGAGCACGAACTGGACTTTCTGTTCGGCGAGGAACAACGCAAGCAGATCGGCTCCACCGCTGTCGTCGCCATCAGCTATCAAGGCATCCACGGCATTCTGGCCATCGCCAGCCGGGATCCGCAGCACTACAAAAGCTCGGTGGGCACGCTCTTCCTCAGTTACATCGCCGAAGTCATGGGCCGCGTGCTGCCACGGGTCAACAACCCTCTGCGCTCGGTACGCTGATCATGGAACGGCAACTGGACGCTTACTGCGAACACCTGCGCAGTGAGCGGCAGGTGTCGCCTCATACGCTGTATGCCTACCGCCGCGACCTCGACAAAGTATTGGGCTGGTGCGTCAAACAGAACATCGGTAGCTGGGCAGCGCTGGATATCCAGCGCCTGCGCGGCCTGATCGCGCGCCTGCATTCGCAAGGCCAATCTTCGCGCAGTCTTGCGCGGCTGCTCTCGGCGGTGCGCGGGCTCTATCATTATCTGAATCGCGAAGGCCTGTGCGATCACGATCCGGCCAACGGTCTTGCGCCACCGAAAGGCGAACGGCGCCTGCCGAAAACCCTCGACACCGACCGCGCGCTGCAACTGCTTGAAGGCGCCGTCGAAGATGATTTTCTGGCCCGTCGCGATCAGGCGATTCTGGAACTGTTCTACTCCTCGGGTTTGCGTCTTTCTGAACTGACCGGGCTCAATCTTGATCAGCTTGATCTGGCGGACGGCATGGTTCAGGTGCTCGGCAAGGGCAGCAAGACGCGGCTGTTGCCGGTGGGTAAAAAAGCCCGGGAAGCGCTGGAACTGTGGTTGCCGCTGCGTGCGCTGACCAATCCTGCAGACGACGCCGTGTTCGTCAGCCAGCAAGGCCGGCGCCTTGGTCCGCGGGCGATTCAGGTCCGGGTCAAGGCGGCCGGCGAACGGGAGCTGGGGCAGAACCTGCATCCGCACATGCTGCGACACTCATTTGCCAGCCATTTGCTGGAGTCTTCCCAGGACTTGCGCGCCGTGCAGGAATTGCTCGGCCACGCTGACATCAAGACGACCCAGATCTACACCCATCTGGATTTCCAGCACCTGGCAACGGTCTACGACAGTGCCCATCCACGGGCCAAACGTATTAAGGGCGATGATTCATGACAATCCAGCTGATCACTTTCGACCTCGACGACACCCTGTGGGACACCGCCCCGGTCATCATCAGCGCCGAAGCCATTTTGCGTGAATGGCTGACTGCGCACGCCCCGAATCTTGGCGCGGTGCCGGTGGAGCATTTGTGGTCGATTCGTGAGCGCGTGCTGAGCCAGGAGCCGAGCCTCAAACACCGCATCAGTGCATTACGCCGGCGAGTTCTGTTTCATGCCCTGGAGGATGCCGGCTACGCCCATGCCGAAGCTTCAGACCTTGCCGATCAAGGGTTTGAAGTGTTTTTACATGCACGCCATCAGTTGGAAGTCTTCCCCGACGTGCAGCCGACGCTGGAGATACTCGCCAACCATTACACCTTGGGCGTGGTCACCAATGGCAACGCCGATGTGCGTCGGCTTGGGCTGGCGGATTTTTTCAAGTTTGCGTTGTGCGCCGAGGACATCGGCATCGCCAAGCCCGATGCGCGCCTTTTCCATGAGGCACTGCAGCGTGGTGGCGCGACGGCGGAGACGGCAGTCCATATCGGCGATCATCCGGGCGATGACATTGCCGGAGCCCAACAGGCGGGTTTGCGAGCCATCTGGTTCAACCCGACGGGCAAGGCCTGGGAGGCTGAAAAAGCGCCGGATGCCGAGATTCGCAGTTTGACCGAATTGCCGGAATTGTTGGCGCGGTGGAATGGCCATCACTGAACTTGAGAACAC
>JALYPE010000676.1 GCA_030856525.1 Pseudomonadota bacterium
GATCAAACCAGCCCTCGCCAAAGAAGGCGTGGACCTGGAAATCAAAGTGTTCACCGACTACGTTCAGCCTAACGTGCAGGTCGATCAGAAGCGTCTGGACGCCAACTACTTCCAGACCCTGCCGTACCTGAAAAGCTTCAACGAAGGCAAAGGCACCAATCTGGTGACCGTGATCGGCGTTCACGTTGAACCGTTCGGCGGCTACTCGAAGAAGGTCAAATCCCTGGCTGAGCTGAAGGACGGCGCGACCATTGCCATCCCTAACGAAGGCAGCAACAGCGGCCGTGCTTTGATCCTGCTGCAGAAGGCAGGCCTGATCGAGCTGAAAGATCCGAAAAACGCCCTGGCCACGCCGAAAGACATTGCCAAGAACCCGCGCAACTTCAAGTTCAAGGAACTGGAATCGGCCATGCTCCCGCGTGTGCTGGATCAGGTCGACCTGGACATGATCAACACCAACTACGCGCTGGAAGCAGGCTTGAACCCGGCTAAAGACGCGCTGGTCATCGAAGGCGCCGATTCGCCTTACGTGAACTTCCTGGTGGCGCGTCCGGACAACAAGGACAGCGCAGCAATTCAGAAACTGGCCAAAGCCTTGACCAGCCCTGAGGTGAAAGCTTTCATCGAGAAGAAGTACAGCGGCGCGGTATTGCCGGCATTCTGATTCGCGTTGTGACGCTCCAACAAATAAACGCCGACGGCTAGCAATAGCGTCGGCGTTTTTTTGTATGCCAAGCAAAAGATCGCAGCCTTCGGCAGCGCCTACGCAGGGTGTACGGACCTGGCGAGAGGCGTGATTCTCTTTCTTGAAAGGCTCAGGCCATCTTGCCCTTCAACGCTCTGCGCAGCGCTACTAACCACTTCAAGATCTCCTGAGGGTCCAACCGCTGAGGTACTTTTACATCAGCCATTTTCTCTTCCTTATGAGGATTGACCGGGCAAGTCTGGGCAGAAATTGCGCCTCCTAGGAGGGGTTGTACGAAAAAAGGAGTCTTCCTACAACGAAAGGGAAAATAGTCGTCCTCCTCCGACCCGGCTGTGCGACGTTTCAGTCCGGCCAATACCACGCCGGCTCGTCCAGCAAGCGCTGGCCGACGAGGCCGGTCTGGCCAAGATTTTTCTCCAGCACAATGCAATTGCATTCCGGGTTTTCCTGCAATGCAGAGATCAACCGCCGTGCATGCGACACCACCCACACCTGACATTGCTCCGATGCGCGAATGATCAACCGCGCCAAGGCCGGTAACAGGTCAGGGTGCAGGCTGGTTTCCGGCTCGTTCAGCACCATCAACGACGGTGGACGTGGCGTCAGCAATGCTGCGACCAGCAGCAGATAACGCAACGTGCCGTCCGACAGTTCAGCTGCCGACAAAGGCCGCAGCAAACCTTCCTGATGAAATTCGATGGCGAAGCGTCCGCCCTGCAAGGTGGCGATGTGCAGTCTTGCGCCGGGGAAAGCATCGCTGACCGCCAGTTGCAGGGCTTCGGGATCGCCGATTTCGCGGATGGTTTGCAGCGCGGCAGCCAGGTCTCGTCCGTCGTGATGCAGCACCGGAGTGCGCGTGCCCAGTTGCGGATGACGCACCGGTGCATCGGTGTCGCTGCGAAAGTGATCGTAAAACCGCCAGCGACGAATGAACTCGCGCAGTTGCATGACTTCCGGTGAAGTCTGGAAGCTGCCGACCTGATCGAACAGGCTGTCGAAAATCGGTGTGTGTTGCGCCAGCACTTCCCAGCTGCGGCCCTCACGCGCACGGATCATTGGGCCATTGCGCTCCACCAGCAGGCTGGCGGGGCGGTAGAACGGGCCGCCCCAAATGCATTCCTTTTTTATTTCCGGGTCCAGAGAAAAGGCCGAATGGCTTGGCTCTGGCAATCCAAGGGCGATCGCGTAGCTGAAATCCTCACCCGCAAACCCCAGGCGCAGACGTTTGACGCCGTGGCGAACGGTGGCCTCGATCGGCACTTCACCGTTACGCATGCGCCGGGTGATGTTTTCCGGCCCGGCCCAAAACGTCGAATCCAGCCCGCCTTCACGGGCCAGCGCATTTACCACGCCGCCCTGAGCGGTTTCCGCCAGCAGGCGCAGCGCGCGATAGAGATTGGATTTACCGCTGCCATTGGGGCCGGTAATCAGATTCAATCGGCCCAGCGGAATCACCAATTTATTGATTGAGCGGTAATTGGCTACCGCGAGCGTTTTGAGCATGAGAAGCTTCCTTGTATATGAGTCGTCAGGCTCGTTCTCACAGTGTGTGAAGCAAACCTGTGCGCCTGTTGAACCCTGTTCTAAGCTCACAGTCGTATCGTCACTGGCACGTCCGTACAACGCAAAGGAGTTTGCATGGCTGGTCCCCGATTGAAAACAGTGGTTGGCCTGAGCCTGCTGATGTTGCTTACCGCGTGTGGTGATAAACCGCAGGTCGAAAAGGACCGTCCACGGGTGTTCGTGCAAGCCGTCAAATCCACCGATTATGCCGCTTCAGTGACCCTCACCGGTGATGTCCAGGCGCGGGTCCAGACTGAATTGTCGTTCCGCGTGGGCGGCAAGATCATTCAGCGAATGGTTGATGTTGGCGATCGCGTGACGGCCAAACAGGTGCTGGCAAAACTTGATCCCAAGGACCTGCAGACCAGCGTCAACTCTGCGCAAGCACAAGTCGCCGCCGAACAGGCGCGGGTCAAGCAGGCCGCCGCGGCTTTTGTACGCCAGGAAAAACTTCTGCCCAAGGGATACACCAGCAAAAGCGAGTACGACTCCGCTCAGGCGGCGTTGCGCAGCAGTCAAAGTGCGCTGGTGGCGGCCCAGGCGCAACTGGCCAACGCCCGCGATCAGTTGAGCTATACCGCGCTGATCGCCGACGCGCCAGGCGTGATCACGGCGCGTCAGGCTGAGGTCGGCCAGGTGGTGCAGGCCACGGTGCCGATTTTCAGTCTGGCCCGGGACGGTGAACGCGACGCCGTATTCAACGTCTACGAATCGCTGTTGAGCGAAGCTCCTTCTGACAAGACGGTAGAGGTCAGCTTGCTGGACAACCCAGCGATCAAAACCACGGGTACCGTTCGGGAAATCACCCCGGCGGTGTCCGCGCAGACCGGCACCGTACAGGTCAAGGTCACCCTCGATCATCTGCCGCAAGGCATGCAGCTCGGTTCGGTGGTCAGCGCTACCGCCAAGACACCGGGCAAATCGGCAGTTGAACTGCCTTGGTCGGCACTGACCAAAAATCTCAGCGATCCGGCCGTGTGGCTGGTGGATGCCGAAGGCAAGGCGCAACTGCACACGGTCACCGTGGGACGTTATCTCACCGGCCACGTGGTGATCAGCGAGGGCCTCAAGGGCGGTGAAAAAGTCGTGATAGCTGGCGGCCAGTTGCTGCACCCCGGCGTGAAGGTGGAAATCGCCGAAAACACCTATAAGGATCTTGTCGAAGGAGCTCAGCCATGAACCGTCTGTGGCTGGTGTTCGCCGCTGTCATGCTCGCGGCCTGCTCGAAAGAGGAAGCGCCGCCGGAGCCGGTGCGCCCGGTATTGTCGATCAAAGTCGAGGCCTTGAACGAAGAAACCCTTGGCCGTTTCGCCGGCAGCATCCAGGCTCGTTACGAAAGCAATCTGGGCTTTCGTGTGCCGGGGCGCATCGCCAGTCGCAACGTCGACGTTGGCGCTGAAGTCGAGAAGGGCGCCTTGCTCGCGACCCTCGATCCCACCGATCAGCAGAACCAGTTGCGTTCGGCCCAGGGCGATCTTGCGCGTATCCAGGCGCAGCTCATCAACGCCCAGGCCAACGCCCGCCGCCAGCAGGAATTATTCAATCGCGGGGTTGGCGCACAGGCGCAACTGGACATCGCCCAGACTGATCTGAAAACCACTCAGGCCTCCCTCGATCAGGCAAAAGCGGCCGTCGACCAGGCTAAAGACCAACTCGATTACGTCGAATTGCGCACCGATCAGAAATCCATCGTCACCGCGTGGAATGCTGAAGCCGGGCAAGTGGTGACGGCCGGCCAGCAAGTCGTGACCCTGGCGCAGCCGGACATCAAGGAAGCCGTGATCGACCTGCCCGACACCCTGGTTGAGCAGTTGCCTGCCGATGTGGTGTTTCAGGTCGCCGCGCAACTTGACCCGAGCATCACCACTACGGCCATCGTTCGCGAAATTGAACCCCAGGCACAAAGCGCCACCCGCACCCGGCGCGCGCGCCTGACGCTGACCGACTCGCCGCCCGGTTTTCGCCTGGGCACAGCGATCAGCGTGACCCTCAGCTCCACGATCAAACCGCGTATCGAACTACCGATCAGCGTGCTGCAGGAGGTCGACGGCAAGACGCGAATCTGGGTAGTCGATCCGCAAACCCAAACGGTTTCTCCACGGGACGTCAGCTTGGTCAGCCGCACTGACAGCAGCGTTGTGTTGACCAACAGCGTGAAACCTGGCGAGCGTATTGTCAGCGCTGGCGTGAACAGCCTCAAACCTGGCCAGAAAGTGAAAATCGACGAGGAAAGCCCGCAATGAAAGGGAGTTTCAATTTATCCGAATGGGCCCT
>JALYPE010000716.1 GCA_030856525.1 Pseudomonadota bacterium
CGCGAAGACGTCGGCACATCCAACTTCAACGTCGACTGATCTGCCGCTTTCGCGAGCAAGCCCGCTCCCACATTTGAAGCGCCTGAGTTATTAACCGGTAATCATCGGCAGGTTCAGCCCCTGCTCCTTCGCACAATCAATCGCGATCTGGTAACCCGCATCGGCGTGGCGCATGACGCCGGTGGCCGGGTCGTTGTGCAGTACGCGCGCAATGCGCTCGGCCGCTTCATCCGTCCCGTCGCAGACAATCACCATGCCCGAATGCTGCGAGAAGCCCATGCCAACGCCGCCGCCGTGGTGCAGGGAAACCCAGGTTGCGCCGCTCGCGGTGTTGAGCAGCGCATTGAGCAGCGGCCAGTCGGACACGGCATCGGAACCGTCCTGCATCGACTCGGTTTCACGGTTGGGGCTGGCCACCGATCCCGAATCCAGGTGGTCGCGACCAATCACGATCGGCGCGGACAATTCACCGCTGCGTACCATTTCGTTGAACGCCAGACCCAGCTTGGCGCGCTGGCCCAGGCCGACCCAGCAGATACGTGCCGGCAAACCCTGGAAGCTGATGCGCTCACGGGCCATGTCCAGCCAGTTGTGCAGGTGGGCGTCGTCAGGAATCAGTTCTTTGACTTTAGCGTCGGTCTTGTAGATGTCCTCGGCGTTGCCCGACAGTGCGGCCCAGCGAAACGGACCGACGCCTCGGCAGAACAGCGGACGGATGTAAGCCGGTACGAAGCCCGGGAAGTCGAAGGCATTTTCCACGCCTTCCTCTTGCGCCATCTGACGGATGTTGTTGCCGTAGTCGAAGGTCGGAATGCCCATCTTCTGGAATTCCAGCATCGCTTTCACGTGCACGGCCATCGATTGCTTGGCGGCTTTGACCACGTTCGCAGGCTCGGTCTTGGCGCGAGCGCGGTACTCATCCCACGTCCAGCCGGCCGGCAGGTAACCATTGAGCGGGTCGTGAGCGCTGGTCTGGTCGGTAACCATGTCCGGGCGCACACCGCGCTTGACCAGTTCCGGCAGAATTTCCGCGGCGTTACCCAGCAGCGCGATGGAAATCGCCTTGCCTTCCTTGGTGTATTTCTCGATGCGCGCCAGCGCGTCGTCGAGGTCGGTGGCTTGCTCGTCGACATAGCGGCTGTTCAGACGGAAATCGATGCTGACCTGCTGGCATTCGATGTTCAACGAGCACGCACCGGCCAGGGTCGCGGCCAGCGGTTGCGCGCCGCCCATGCCGCCCAAGCCTGCGGTCAGCACCCAACGACCTTTGAGATTGTCGTTGTAATGCTGGCGACCGGCTTCGACGAAGGTTTCGTAAGTGCCCTGAACGATGCCTTGGCTACCGATGTAGATCCAGCTGCCGGCGGTCATTTGGCCGTACATGGCCAGGCCTTTGGCGTCGAGTTCGTTGAAGTGCTCCCAGCTCGCCCAGTGCGGCACCAGGTTCGAGTTGGCGATCAGCACGCGTGGCGCATTGCTGTGAGTCTTGAACACGCCGACCGGCTTGCCGGATTGCACCAGCAGGGTCTCGTCGTCATTCAGGTTGGTCAGGCTCTCGACGATTTTGTCGTAGCACTCCCAGTTACGCGCTGCACGACCAATACCACCGTAAACCACCAGTTCTTTAGGGTTCTCGGCGACTTCCGGGTCGAGGTTGTTCATCAACATGCGCAGCGGCGCTTCGGTCAGCCAGCTCTTGGCGGTCAGCGTGTTACCGCGTGCGGCACGGATTTCAACGTCACGGCGTTTGGTGAAAGAAGCACTCGTAGATTTATTGTCAGTCACGAAAAAGACTCCTCAGCGATCAATTCAAACCAACCCTGGCAGTGGGCAAGCAGCCTGCGCGCTTCGTTGCGGCGCACGCGAATCAGTGGACGCTGCAGAGAGTCTCGATCGACTCATACGCATACGTCTTTACTTGTACATACAAGCATATGCAATCAGGCGGCCAACTTTATGAATCAAATCTTTTGAGGAAACGGGCGCAGGGCTGGAGAGCGCCTGAACCGGGGGTTCTGGTGAAGATGAAATTTTTGCAGGGGAATTTTGCCGAGGGGTGGCTGTTGATTTTTATGCGTAGCTTTGCGCCACGCTGGGGCGTTCGGTAACAAGATGGTGCGCGATGGGAAACAGGATAAAGAGGCTTTTGTGATGAGGGGATTTATCGAACCGTCGCAC
>JALYPE010000739.1 GCA_030856525.1 Pseudomonadota bacterium
TGATCGCCAGCACCGCCGCCAATACAGTCAGGTCGAAGGTGATCTGGAAGAACGACAGGATACCCAGCGTCACCACCACGTCGTGGATCAGCGAGACAATGGCACCGACCGCGAACTTCCACTGAAAGCGGAAGGCGAGGTAGATCATGATCCCGCCCAGCGCCATCAGCATGCCCAGGCCGCCTTGGTCACGCAGCTCTTCGCCGACCTGCGGGCCAACGAACTCGACGCGCTTGACCACGGCCGGGTTGTCGCCGCCGACCTTCTGCAGCGCTTCAGCCACCTGATGACCCAGTTGCGGATCTTCACCCGGCATGCGCACCAGCAAATCGGTGGTCGCGCCGAAGTTCTGCACCACGGCATCCTGATAACCCGATGCTACCAGCTGCTCACGCACCTTGGTGACATCGGCCGGACGCTCGTAGGTCAGCTCGATGAGCGTACCGCCGGTGAAGTCCAGGCCGTAGTTCAAGCCCTTGCTGAACCAGCTGAACAAGGCCAACAGGGTAAGGAGCACGGTGACGCCGAACGCAACGTTGCGAACGCCCATAAAGTTGATTGTACGTAACATGGCAGCCCCTTAAATCCACAGCTTCTTGAAGTCACGACCGCCGAAGATCAGGTTGACCATAGCGCGGGTCACCAGAATGGCCGTGAACATCGAGGTAAAGATACCGAGGGACATAGTCACCGCAAAACCTTTGACCGGGCCGGTGCCCATGGCAAAGAGAATCCCGCCGACCAGCAATGTGGTCAGGTTGGAGTCGAGAATCGCGGTGAATGCCCGGCCGAAGCCTTCGTTGATTGCACGCTGGATGGTCATGCCCGCCGCGATCTCTTCACGAATCCGCGAGAAGATCAGCACGTTGGCGTCGACCGCCATACCCATGGTCAGGACGATACCGGCGATACCCGGCAGGGTCAGCGTTGCACCCAGCAGCGACATCAGGGCCAGCAGCAACACCATGTTCACCGCCAGTGCGACGGTGGCGATGATGCCGAAGAAGCGGTAGATGGCGATGATGAACAGCGAGACAAACAGCATGCCCCACAGCGATGCATCGATACCTTTGGTGATGTTGTCGGCACCCAGGCTCGGACCAATGGTGCGCTCTTCAGCGAAGTACATTGGCGCGGCCAGACCACCGGCACGCAACAGCAGCGCGAGTTCGGACGACTCGCCCTGACCGTTCAGGCCAGTGATACGGAACTGAGCACCGAGCGGCGACTGGATGGTCGCCAGGCTGATGATCTTCTTCTCTTCCTTGAACGTCTGCACCGCAACGTCTTTCTCGACGCCGTTAACCACTTGCTTGACGTAAGTAGTGACTGGACGTTGTTCGATGAAGATCACTGCCATGCTGCGACCGACGTTGTTGCGGGTCGCACGACTCATCAGCTCGCCACCGTGACCATCCAGACGGATGTTCACTTCTGGCGTGCCTTGCTCGCCAAAGCCAGCCTTGGCGTCCGTTACCTGGTCACCGGTGATGATCAGGCCACGCTCAATCTGCGCCGCAGGGCGACCGCCTTCGCGGAACTCGAAGCTTTCGGAAGTGGCTTTGGAAGCACCTGGCTCGGCGGCCAGACGGAACTCGAGGTTGGCCGTCTTGCCAAGAATACGCTTGGCTTCTGCGGTGTCCTGCACGCCTGGCAGCTCAACCACGATGCGGTTGGCACCCTGACGCTGAACGATCGGCTCGGCAACACCCAGCTCGTTGACGCGGTTACGTACCGTGGTCAAGTTCTGCTTGATGGAGTATTCGCGGATTTCCGCCAGCTTGGCCGGGGTCATCGCCAGACGCAGCACCGGTTGGCCATTGAGGTCGGCCGGAACAATGTCGAAATCGTTGAAGTTCTTGCGGATCAGCGTACGAGCTTGCTCGCGAGCTGCTTCATCGGTGAAGCCCAGCTGAACGGCACCATCGAGTTGCGGCAGGCTGCGATAGCGCAGCTTCTCTTTACGCAACAGGCTCTTGACGTCGCCTTCGTAGACTTTCAAACGTGCATCTAGCGCTTTGTCCATGTCCACTTCCAGCAGGAAGTGCACACCACCGGACAAGTCCAGACCCAGCTTCATCGGGTGCGCGCCGAGGCTGCGCAGCCATTGCGGAGTGGTTTGTGCCAGGTTCAGCGCGACGACGTAGTCATCACCCAACGCCTTGCGCACGACATCCTTGGCCGGCAATTGGTCTTCAGCCTTGGTCAGGCGAATCAGACCGCCCTTGCCGCCTTCTGCCAGCGTGGCAGCCTTGACGTTGATCCCGGACGCTTTGAGCGCTGCGCTCACACGGTCCAGATCAGCCTGATTGACCTGCAGCGCAGTGCTTGCGCCGCTGACCTGAATGGCCGGGTCATCAGGGTATAAATTGGGAGCGGAATAAACCAGACCGACCGCCAGCACTGCCAGGATCAGAATGTATTTCCACAGAGGGTATTTGTTCAGCATCACGCCGCCCGCTTATGACGCGGGGCGCCTTGCGCGCCCCGTCGATTGAGTAGAAGTTGAAACTTTAGATCGCTTTCAGCGTGCCTTTTGGCAGCGTGGCGGCAATGGCGCCTTTCTGGAATTTCATTTCGACGGTGTCGGAAACTTCCAGAACCACGAAGTCATCAGCCACTTTGGTGATCTTGCCGGCGATACCACCGGTGGTCACAACTTCGTCGCCTTTCTGCAGGCTGCTCAGCAGGTTCTTCTGCTCTTTGGCGCGCTTGGCCTGTGGACGCCAGATCATCAGGTAGAAGATGACCAGGAAGCCGACCAGGAAAATCCACTCAAAACCGCCACCCATTGGGCCGGCAGCAGCAGGTGCAGCAGCGTCAGCCATGGCATTAGAGATAAAAAAGCTCATTTAGCACTCCAGTTGCAAATGTTGAATCTTGGGGTCAGAAAACTCAGTCCAAAGGCGGAACGGGAAGTCCGCGTTTGGCGTAGAAGGCATCGACAAAGGCGGCCAATGTACCCTGTTGAATAGACTCGCGCAAACCAGCCATAAGCACCTGGTAATGGCGCAAATTGTGGATGGTATTCAACATGCTACCCAGCATTTCTCCGCACTTGTCCAGGTGATGCAGATAAGCACGGGAGAAGTTCTGGCAGGTGTAGCAATCGCAGGTCGGATCGAGCGGCGAATCATCATGGCGATGGAACGCGTTTCGGATCTTCAGCACGCCTGTATCAATGAACAGATGCCCATTGCGGGCATTACGGGTTGGCATCACGCAATCGAACATGTCCACACCGCGGCGCACACCCTCAACCAGATCTTCCGGTTTGCCAACGCCCATAAGGTAACGAGGTTTGTCAGCGGGCATTTGCCCTGGCAGGTAATCCAGCACCTTGATCATTTCGTGCTTGGGCTCACCCACCGACAGCCCGCCAATGGCCAGGCCATCGAAGCCGATGTTGTCGAGGCCTTCCAGCGAACGCATGCGCAAATCCTGGTGCATGCCGCCCTGAACGATGCCGAACAGCGCCGCCGTGTTGTCGCCATGCGCCTCTTTCGAACGCTTGGCCCAACGCAACGACAACTCCATGGAAATGCGCGCGACGTCTTCGTCAGCCGGGTACGGCGTGCATTCATCAAAAATCATCACGATGTCCGAGCCCAGATCGCGCTGAACCTGCATCGACTCTTCCGGACCCATGAAGACTTTGGCGCCATCCACCGGAGAAGCGAAGGTCACGCCCTCCTCCTTGATCTTGCGCATCGCCCCCAGGCTGAACACCTGAAAGCCGCCGGAGTCGGTCAGAATCGGACCTTTCCACTGCATGAAATCGTGCAGGTCGCCGTGCTTCTTGATCACTTCGGTGCCTGGGCGCAGCCACAGGTGGAAGGTGTTGCCCAGAATGATTTCCGCGCCGGTGGCGGTAATGTCCCGCGGCAGCATGCCCTTGACCGTGCCGTACGTGCCCACCGGCATGAACGCCGGGGTCTCGACGGTACCGCGCGGGAAGGTCAAACGACCGCGACGAGCCTTGCCGTCAGTAGCAAGCAACTCAAACGACATACGACTTTGGCGACTCATTCTTTGTCCTCAGGGCCACGCGGTGCGGGATTACGGGTGATAAACATCGCATCACCGTAGCTGAAAAAGCGGTATTCATTCTCCACGGCGGCTTTATAAGCGGCCATGGCTTCGGGATAACCGGCGAACGCCGAAACCAGCATCAACAGCGTGGATTCGGGCAAATGGAAGTTGGTGACCAGGGCATCGACCACATGAAACGGCCGGCCCGGGTAGATAAAGATGTCGGTGTCGCCGCTGAACGGCTTGAGCACGCCATCGCGCGCGGCGCTTTCCAGCGAACGCACGCTGGTGGTCCCCACCGCCACCACGCGACCACCGCGAGCGCGGCACGCGGCCACGGCGTCGACCACGTCCTGGCCGACTTCCAGCCATTCGGTGTGCATGTGGTGATCTTCGATCTTCTCGACACGCACCGGCTGGAACGTACCCGCACCGACGTGCAGCGTGACGAACGCGGTCTCGACGCCCTTGGCCGCAATCGCCTCCAGCAGCGGCTGATCGAAATGCAGCCCCGCCGTCGGCGCCGCCACCGCGCCCAGGCGCTCGGCGTACACGGTTTGATAACGCTCGCGATCCGAGCCTTCGTCCGGGCGGTCTATATAAGGAGGCAACGGCATGTGCCCGACGCGGTCGAGCAGCGGCAACACCTCCTCGGCAAACCCCAGCTCGAACAACGCATCGTGACGCGCCAGCATCCCGGCTTCGCCACCGCCATCAATCAGGATCTTCGACCCCGGTTTCGGCGACTTGCTCGAGCGCACATGCGCCAGCACGCGATGACTGTCGAGCACCCGTTCGACCAGAATTTCCAGCTTGCCGCCGGAAGCTTTCTGGCCAAACAGCCGCGCCGGAATCACCCGGGTATTGTTGAACACCATCAAATCGCCCGGGCGCAAATGCTCAAGCAAATCAGTGAATTGACGGTGTGCCAGGGCGCCGCTGACCCCATCAAGGGTCAACAGGCGACTGTTGCGACGCTCGGCCAAAGGATGGCGAGCGATCAGCGAATCAGGGAGCTCGAAAGTAAAGTCAGCAACGCGCATGATGGGGTTCGTCTAGCAGGGCCGGGAAGTCTAGCGGAAATATCAAAAATTCTCTATGTACCTGATTGACCGACGTTAATCTCATCTCTATACTTCGCCGCCATTGAGCCCTGATGGCGGAATTGGTAGACGCGGCGGATTCAAAATCCGTTTTCGCAAGAAGTGGGAGTTCGAGTCTCCCTCGGGGCACCAAAATTAAGAAAGGTCTTGCTTTGCAAGGCCTTTTTTTTCGCCCATAGAAAAGCCACACCGCCCGTGTAGGAGCTGCCGAAGGCTGCGATCTTTTGATCTTGCTCTTCCATGCCGCCCACATTGGCGGAACCTTCTCAAGGATTCCCCCTCATGGAATTGTTGCTGGAAACTGTTTCTCTGTTCTGTCTCAAGCTGGCTTATGAGACGGAGGGCTCGAGTCCGATTCTGCGGGATGATCCGATCATGAGTGATTATGAGCGGGAGGTTTTTGGGTTGCTGGTGCGCCGGGGTGATCTCGAGAGCATTCAGTTTAGAGTGGCGCACTGCGCAGATGTGGCGCTAGACGCTATCGGCGGGGCTGATACGCCGCTTGGGCGCGAACTGCAACGGTTGTCAGCTGATGTCAGCAATGCGCAGACGATGGAGCAGCTTGATGCTCCGCTGATCGCGTTGAAGGACTATTTGAAAGCTATTCAGTGAACAATCACGTTATGGAAAGTTTGGTAACTCTTTACACCGACTAGCCAGTGGCTAGGGTCTTGGCGGATATGAAAACATATCCGTCCAGTTGTTGATTGCGTCAGCAGACCGCAACGACAGACCTATTCGGCATCACAAGGACGTACCAATGCGGCAAATCGCCCTCAGCAACAAACAACTCAGGGGCATTCCCCGCCGCCTTCGCGCACTGGAGCGCTGGGCCGCCAGCTTTCGCGACGAGTTTTACCCGCGATCCGAGCGCATGGAGCGCTACGCACATTGGAAGATACCGGTGCACGAGGCTTTGGTCGAAGGCCCTCAAGCC
>JALYPE010000749.1 GCA_030856525.1 Pseudomonadota bacterium
AAGCCGAAGCCTTCACCACCGAGCACTGCACCGGACTGGATCACCACCCGCTTGCCGATACGCACGTCGTGATACAACGTGACTCTGGGGGCTAGCCAACCACCCTCGCCAATCTCGCTGCGCGCACCGACGAAACAGTGCGCGCCAATGGTCACGCCTGCGCCGATACGCGCTTTGCTTTCAATGACGGCAAAGGCACCAATACTCGCCGCCGGATCCACCACGGCGTCGTCAGCCACAACCGCTGTCGGGTGTATGCCGGCAGCTGCCTTGGGCTTGGGATCGAACAGATGGGAGATCCGTGCGTAGGCAAGGTACGGATCGGGAACGATCAGCACATCACCCACGTACCCTTCAGCATCTGCCGCCTTCAGCAACAAAGCTGCGGCCCGGCAGTCCACCAGGTATTTACGGTATTGAGGATTTGCCAGAAAGCTCAACTGAGCTGGGCCAGCCTCTTGCAAAGTGGCTAGCCCAGTAATTTCCTTCTCCGCGTCGCCACGCAAGGTGGCGCCGAGGAACTCGGCCAACTGGCCGAGTTTCATGGTCGCTGTCATGGATTACTTCAGCTGATTCATGCGCTCGATGACCTGGCGGGTGATGTCGTACTGAGGCTTGACATCAATCACTGCGCCACGCTCGAAGACCAGGTCGAAAGCACCTTTCTTGATGACTTCTTCCACAGCGCTGTCCAGTTTCGGCTTCAGCTGCTTCAACATTTCACGGTCGGCAACGGCTTTGGCTTCGTTCAGTTCTTTGGACTGGAACTGGAAGTCACGGGCCTTTTGCTTGAATTCAAGCTCCAGACGCTCGCGCTCGCCTTGCTGCATTTTGTCGCCGCCCGCCATCAGACGGTCCTGAATGCCTTTGGCACTGCTTTCCAGTGTCTTGAGCTTGCTCAGCTGAGGCCCGAATTTTTTCTCGGCATCCACAGCGTATTTCTTCGCCGCGTTGGATTCCAGCAGGGCCATCTGATAATTCAGGACGGCGATTTTCATGTCGGCAAAAGCCGGGCCTGCTACCAGTACGGTTGCCAGCAGAACCAATTGAGTCAACTTACGCACGATGCACTCCTACAAAATCCATTGTCGTTATCTTGGGTCAGACGCTTAGAACGTCTGGCCGAGGGAGAATTGGAACACTTGTGTTTCAGCCTCATCCGGTTTCTTGATTGGCATTGCCAACGCGAAACTCAAAGGACCCAGTGCGGTGACCCATGTCACACCCACACCGACGGAGCTGGCCATGTTGCTCAAGCTGATTTCGTTGCACTTGGTATTGGACTTCGTGCCATCGGTATTGGTGGTATCCGAGCAAGACGAGTCGAAAACGTTACCCACATCCCAGAATACCGAAGTGCGCAGGGAACGTTGATCCTTGACGAACGGCAGAGGAAACAGAAGCTCTACACCACCCTGGATCAGGACGTTACCACCAAACGGCAGCGGATCCTGGTCAGGGTCCTCCGCCGTGCCAGGGTTTGTACCCTTACTTGGCGTACTGCGCGGGCCCAGCGTGCTGTCTTTGAAGCCACGAACCGAGTTGAAACCACCGGCGTAGTAGTTCTCGTAGAAAGGCAAGCCGTCGGTCGAACCGTATCCGTCGCCGTAACCCAGCTCGGTGTGCAAGCGCATTGTGTAATTTTCGGACAACGGCTGGAACAACTGGCCACGGTAATCAAGCTTGAAGAACGACAGGTCGCTGCCTGGCGTCGTGGTTTCCAGCACCAGGCTCTGGGAGCGACCACGTGTGGCCAGCACACCTTTGTTCAACGTCGACTCGGACCAACCGGCCGAAGCCTTGAAGTTCAGGTACTTGTCGCCTTCCTTGTTCACAAAGTCGAAAATCTCGTCGACGGTGTAAACGCCGGTTTTGATAGTGTCCTGTTGCGCCGTCAGGCCGAAGGTCAGACGTGAGGTCTCGCTGATCGGGTAACCGACGTTAACGCCCGCACCCAGGCTGTCGACAGCATAGCTGGCGATATCGGTTTCGAGATCATCGTAGTCAGTGGTGCGATAGAACGCGTTGTAGCCAAGGCTTACACCGTCAACTGTCCAGTACGGGTCGACATAACCGAAGTTATAGCGGCTCTGGTATTCACTACGGGTCAGACCGACGCTGACCTTGTTACCGGTACCGAGGAAGTTGTTCTGGGTGATCGAGCCACCCAGAATCAGACCGGCACTCTGGGCGAAACCGACACTTGCGGTAATCGAACCGGACGCCTGCTCTTCAACGCTGTAGTTCACATCAACCTGGTCATCGACGCCTGGCACCGCTGGCGTTTCGACGTTGACTTCCTTGAAGAAGCCCAGACGCTCAAGGCGGGTCTTGGACTGGTCAATCAAATAGGTCGATGCCCAGCCACCTTCCATCTGACGCATTTCACGGCGCAGCACTTCGTCTTCCGACTTGGTGTTGCCCCGGAAGTTGATGCGGTTGACGTAAGCACGTTTGCCCGGATCGACAGCGAAAGTGATATCGACGGTGTTGTCTTCATCATGAGGCTGAGGCACGCCGTTGACGTTGGCGAAGGTGTAGCCCTCGTTACCCAGACGACGGGTGATCAGTTCGGAGGTGGTGGTCATCAGCTTGCGCGAGAACACCTGGCCTTTCTGCACCAGCAGCAACGATTTGACCTGGTCCTCAGGGACTTTCAGATCACCACTGAGCTTGACGTCACGAACGGTGTACTTCTCGCCTTCGTTGACGTTGACAGTGATGTAGACGTGTTTCTTGTCCGGGGTGATGGAAACCTGGGTCGAAGCGATATCCATGTTGATATAGCCACGGTCCAGGTAGTAGGAGCGCAGACGCTCCAGGTCACCGGACAGCTTTTCACGCGCATACTTGTCATCGTTCTTGAAGAACGACAACCAGTTGGTGGTCTTGAGTTCGAACAGATCGATCAGGTCGTCATCCGGGAAAACCGTGTTGCCCACCACGTTGATGTGCTGGATAGCGGCAACGGTGCCTTCGTTGATGTTGACCTTCAGCGCCACGCGGTTACGCGGCTGCGACACCACCTCGGTATCGACGGTCGCCGAGTAACGACCCTGAGCGACGTACTGACGCTGGAGTTCGTTACGCACACCTTCGAGCGTGGCACGCTGGAAGATCTCGCCTTCGGCCAGACCGGATTGTTTGAGACCCTTCATCAGGTCCTCAGTAGAGATCGCCTTGTTACCTTCGATCTCGATACTGGCGACGGACGGACGCTCGACAACCGTGATGACCAGGACGTTGCCATCGCGGCCCAGCTGGATATCTTGAAAGAACCCGGTTTTGAACAACGCACGAGTGGATTCCACCAGGCGACGATCATCCGCCTGTTCACCGACGTTCAACGGCAAGGCACCAAAGACGCTACCCGCGGAGACCCGCTGGAGGCCATTGACGCGAATATCAGAGATAGTGAAGGACTCGGCGTGAACTTCGGCGATCATCAATACGGTGAGAACCGCAGTTAGCAGCAGACGTTTCATGAAGTCCTTTCTTATTCCAACTGGCAATAAACAAACTGCCGCAAAATGCGGCAGATTCGCAATTCAGCGAAGCGTTACAGTCGACCCAGATCATTGACCAGAGCAAGTAACATCACCCCGACCACCAAACTGATACCGATCTGTATCCCCCAACCCTGCACCCGATCCGACAAGGGACGACCACGCGCCCATTCGATCAGATAAAACAACAAATGCCCCCCATCCAGTACTGGAATGGGCAGCAAATTCAGAACACCCAGGCTAATACTCAGATAAGCAAGGAAATTCAGGAAATCAGCGACACCCGACTGGGCAGAAGCGCCCGCCACTTTAGCAATGGTTATCGGTCCACTCAAGTTTTTTACCGAGAGCTCGCCGAACAACATTTTCTTGAGCGAATCGAGGGTCAGGATGCTCATGGTCCAGGTGCGTCGTGCCCCTTCGCCAATTGCAGCCAACGGACCGTAGCTGACCTCGCGAATCATCTCCGGTGGCCAGTCGATGGCTTTGACGCCAGCGCCCAGATAACCACTCGGCGCCTTGCTCTCGCCGCGAGCGGCCAACATCACAGGGACGTCGATTTGAGCACTGTCGCGTTCGACTCGCAGCATGATTTTGGTATCTGGATGCATCCGCACTGTGTCGACCACTTGCTGCCAGTCATCCACAGCCTTGCCGTCGAGCGCCAGCAAGCGATCACCGCTTTTCAGCCCAGCCGCCTGGGCCGGACCTTTCGGGTCGATCTCAGCAAGGACCGGCGGCAATGCCGGACGCCACGGACGAATCCCCAACGAGCGAATCGGGTCAGGGTCGTCGGCGCCCTTGAGCCATTCATTCAGCACCAGCTCGCGAGGCGTGTCCGCCGTGGAGCCTTGTTCGCGCACCAGAACCTGTAGCGAACCACTTTCGCCGAGCCGGCGAACCAGTTGCAGATTGACCGCATTCCAGCCAGTGGTCGCCTCGCCGTCGATGGCAACGATTTCCTGGCCAGCTGTCAAACCCGCTTTGGCGGCGATGCTGCCGGATTCGATGGCGCCGATGACAGGACGCACCTGCTCGCTGCCGAGCATCGCCAATACCCAGAAAAAGAACAGGGCCAGTAAAAAGTTGGCAATCGGACCGGCCGCGACAATCGCGATACGCTGGCGCACCGACTTGCGATTGAACGACTGGTCGAGCTGATCGAGCGGGACATCGCCCTCTCGCTCGTCGAGCATTTTGACGTAGCCGCCCAGTGGAATGGCTGCGACCACGAACTCGGTGCCTTGCTTGTCGTGCCAACGCAGCAACGGCATGCCGAAACCGACGGAGAAACGCAGCACTTTGACCCCGCAGCGACGCGCGACCCAAAAATGGCCGAACTCGTGGAAGGTAACCAGCACACCCAAGGCGATCAGGGTGCCGACAATCATATAGAGCGCGCTCATCTACTTTCTCCGCATTCTTGTCGAGTGCTGCATGCTATCGCCCGTGGCGACTCAACCATTGTCCGGCATGAACCCGCGCTTTCGCGTCGGCCGTAAACACTGCCTCGAGATCATCCACCACAACCACCGGTTCGAGACTCAAGACTTCTTCGATGATACTCGCGATTTCCAGGTAGCGAACCCGCCCGTCGAGAAACGCGGCGACCGCGACCTCGTTCGCAGCATTGAGCATCGCCGGAGCACTGTCACCCGCCTCGGCAGCCTGCCGCGCCAGGCGCAAGCATGGAAAACGCTGCTCGTCCGGCGCCTGAAAATCCAGACGGGCGATAGCGAACAGATCCAGCGGCGCCACCCCTGAATCAATACGCTCCGGCCAGGCCAGCGCATTGGAAATAGGTG
>JALYPE010000753.1 GCA_030856525.1 Pseudomonadota bacterium
CCACCCAAGGTCTGAGTGACGTCGATTTATGTTTGCGAGCCAGCGCGAACGGTTACCTGGTGGTCTGGACGCCTTACGCGAGTGTGGTATGGGTCGCTCAGGACGTTTCGCCGATGGTGCCATCGGCACTGACGCGGCAAGAGCGAGAGCATGAGCTTTTCTATCGCAAATGGTTGCCACAAATCGCGAGGGATCCCGCATACAACCCGGCCCTGAGCCTCGGTGTTTCGAGCTTTAGCCTGGAGCCGTCGCTACGCGATAACTGGAACCCTTTGCGGAACCGCGCACTGCCGTTGATTTTGGGGTTGCCGGTCAACAGCAGTGCGGTCGGCCACTATCGGGTGACCGGACCGCTGGCCGAGCTTGAAGCGGCCGGCAGAGTGATTGCGCGAGTAGCGTATGAGTCGCCGTCTACGATCGAGATCGAGCGTCTGTCTCCCGATACCATCATTTTGCAGGGCCGTTACAGCGAAGGTGCCGCCAGCGACATTCTGCGCATGAAAAAATACTCCAGCGCGCTGCGTGTATTCGAACTCGACGACTACATCGTCAGTGCTCCGAAGAAAAATACTCATGCCCGCAACAAGCCTCTCAACATTGAGCAAATGCTGCGTGAAGGCATCAGCCTGTGTGATCGGGTGGTGGTCACGACCCAGCCATTGGCCGATGCGTTGTCGAGTATGCACAGCGAAATTCGCGTAGTCCCCAACATGCTCGCACCGGACCCGTGGGCAACCCTGACCAGCCAGCGTCGCACATCGCGCAAACCGCGGGTCGGTTGGGGTGGCGGCACTAGCCATACAGGCGACCTGGAAATCATCGCCGAGGTCGTGCGCGAATTGGCGGACGAAGTGGAGTGGGTGTTTTTCGGCATGTGCCCTGAAGGGCTGCGTTCGTATGTCCACGAGTTTCACTCCACCATCAGTTTGCAGAACTACCCGTTCAAACTGGCCAGCCTGAACCTCGACCTCGCATTGGCGCCGTTGGAGTTTCACATCTTCAACGACTGTAAAAGCAACCTGCGACTTCTGGAATACGGCGCTTGCGGATACCCGGTCATTTGCACCGACACCGAGGCCTATCGGGGCCATTTGCCCTGCACCCGTGTCTTGAGCAACAGCACGGCCGAATGGCTGCAAGCGATACGCATGCACCTGGCGGATCCGGACGCCAGTTATCGCATGGGCGACGAACTGCGTGATGCGGTTCAACGGGATTTCATGCTGCGCGGCGACAACCTGAACCACTGGTTATGGGGCTGGTTGCCTGACTGATGACCGTTCCCCGACACCGCTGAAGCCATACATCGTCCGGACGCGCATGCCTCCGGACTTTTTTTTGCTTGGCAATTGGCGTGCTTCCTGCAAGTCACCCGCATATCGCCATAAAACCTTCACTCAAAAGGTGTGGAGGGCCATGGCGCGGGAAAAATGATGTGGATCTGACGGTTGGCCAACCTTGCGGGAGGCTGCCGCATCGAGCGAAGAGCAAGAGGACAGCGATGAAGGCAGTAATTCTGGCAGGTGGCCTGGGTACGCGGATCAGTGAAGAGTCGCATCTCAAGCCCAAGCCGATGATCGAGATTGGCGGCAAGCCAATTCTTTGGCACATCATGAAGCAGTACTCCGCGCACGGCATTCATGATTTCGTGATTTGCCTTGGCTACAAGGGCTATGCGATCAAGGACTTCTTCGCCAACTATTTCCTGCATACCTCCGACGTCACCTTCGACATGTGCAATAACCGAATGGACGTGCACCAGAATTACAGTGAGCCGTGGCGCGTTACGCTGATCGATACCGGCGAAGAGACCATGACTGGCGGACGTCTGCGTCGCGCGGCGCGTTATCTGGAGGGCGAAAAAGCGTTCTGTTTCACCTACGGCGATGGCGTCTCGGACCTCAATATCGGCGCTCTGGTGGACTTCCATCTGGCACACGGCAAGTTGGCGACCGTGACAGCGGTACAACCGCCGGGACGTTATGGCGCGCTGGAGCGCGACGGCGACACGGTGTTGGGCTTCACCGAAAAACCACGCGGCGACGGTGGCTGGATCAACGGCGGTTTTTTTGTCCTGTCGCCCAAGGTTTTGCCGTACATCGCTGACGATCAAACCTCATGGGAAGCCGAACCCCTCGCGGCGCTTGCGGGCGAAGCTCAACTGCAAGCGTTCCAGCACGACGGCTTCTGGCACCCGATG
>JALYPE010000761.1 GCA_030856525.1 Pseudomonadota bacterium
CTGCTGCGCCACGACGGCAGCCACTTGACGGTCAACATGCTGGCGACGCCGCTGCTCGACGAGCAAGGTTTGTGGGTTGGCCACTTGGCCATCTGCATCGACATCACCGAACGCAAGCGCGTGCACGAAGCGCTGGCGGCACGGGACTCGTTGCTGAAGAAACTCAGCGCGCACGTTCCTGGCGGGATCTATCAATTCAAAATGGAGTTCGACGGGCGATTCAGTGTGATCTACGCCAGCGACGGCATCCGCGAGATCTACGAGCTGGAGCCCGACGTGCTGCTGCTCAACGCCGAAGCGATCTTCACCCGCATCCATCCTCAAGACTCCACCCGGGTTCGCGCCTCGATTCGCGCTTCGGCGGAAACCCTCAGTCCGTGGCGCGAGGAATACCGCGTGCAGCTGCCGCAGCGCGGCGTGCGCTGGGTTCGCGGCGAGGCGACGCCCGAAGAGCTGCCCGGTGGCGGCGTACTTTGGCACGGTTATATTTCGGACATTTCCGACTTGAAGCGAGTGGAAGAGGAGTTGCGGGCACTGTCGATCACCGATTCGCTGACCGGCATTCACAACCGCCGCTACTTTCAAGAGCGCCTGACCACGGAGATGGCCAGGGTCGAGCGGGGCGGCGGTCAGCTCTCGGTGATCATGCTCGACATCGACCATTTCAAGCGCATCAACGATCTACATGGCCATGCGGTGGGCGACAAAGTGCTGCAGACCGTTTGCGCCCGGATCGGCCATCGCCTGCGTCGAACTGATGTGTTCTGCCGTCTGGGCGGCGAAGAGTTCATGGTGCTCTGCCCGGACATCGACGGCGAGCATGCACGCCTGTTGGCCCTGGAGCTATGGCAAGGCTTGCGCAGCACACCCATCGACGACGTGGGCATTGTCACCGCGAGTTTCGGGATCGCCAGCTGGCGCCTTGGAGAAGGCGCCGACGCCTTGCTGCTGCGCGCCGATTCGGGCGTTTATGCGGCGAAACAGGCAGGCCGGGATCGGGTTGAGGGAGAGGTGCAATGAACCCGGCTTTTGCGCAGATCCTGTAAGGAGCAAGCTTGCTCGCGATCGCGATTTGTCAGTCACACATTTGCTGAATGTGCCGGCGTCATCGCGAGCAAGCTTGCTCCTACAAATTTGGATCGGTGTCGGTTACAACACCGAAGCCGTCTCAGGCAGTTTCGGCTGGCGATACAGGTCGAGCAGGACCTGATCCAGTACCGACGAAGCACCAAACGGGGCTTTGTCGTTGAGGATGGCCACAACCGCCCAGGTATTGCCATTGATGTCGCGGCTGTAACCGGCAATCGCCCGTACGGTGTTCAAGGTGCCGGTCTTGACGTGCGCTTCGCCGGCCATCGCCGTGCGTTTCAAACGCTTGCGCATGGTGCCGTCAGTGCCGGCGATCGGCATCGAGCTGATGAATTCGGCCGAATACGGACTCTTCCACGCCGCCTGCAGCATGCCAGCCATTTCACGCGCACTCACACGCTCGGCGCGGGACAGGCCGGAGCCGTTTTCCATCACCAGATGCGGTGCGGTGATGCCTTTCTTGGCCAGCCACTGACGCACCACGCGCTGCGCTGCCCTGGCATCGTCGCCATCCGCGTCGGTGCGGAAACGCTGGCCGAGGCTCAGGAACAACTGTTGGGCCATGGTGTTGTTGCTGTATTTGTTGATGTCGCGAATGATTTCCGCGAGGTCCGGCGAATAAGCGCGCGCGAGTACTTTGGCACCGCTTGGCACGGTCGCCAGGCGGTCACGCCCCTGAATGCTGCCGCCCAGTTCTTTCCAGATCGCACGTACGGCGCCGGCGGTGTAGGTCGCGTGATCGAGCAGCGACAAGTAAGTCTGTGAGCTGCAGCCATCGCCCAACTGACCGCCGACGGTCACGGTGACGCTGCCGTCGGGCTGGTTGACCGGGTTGTAGCGGACGCCACCGGTGCATTGCTTGGAATTGACGGCCTTGACCTGGTTTTCGATGCGAATGGTCGCGATCGGCGGCTCGACTGAAATCAGCACCCGGCCATTGTCATTGCGCGCGACAAAGCGCAGTGCCTTGAGGTTGACCAGCAGCGAGTCGGGTTTGACCAGGAACGGTTTGTTGTCGTTATTGCCGTCGTCGTTGAAGTCCGGCAGTTGCGGTTGCACGAAGAAGTTGCGGTCGAGCACCAGATCGCCGGTGATTTGCGTCACGCCGTTGGCGCGCAGATCGCGCATCAGCAGCCAGAGTTTTTCCATGTTCAGCTTTGGATCACCGCCACCCTTGAGGTACAGGTTGCCGTTGAGGATGCCGCCGCTGAGGGTGCCATCGGTGTAGAACTCGGTTTTCCACTGATGGTTCGGGCCGAGCATTTCCAGCGCGGCGTACGTGGTCACCAGTTTCATGGTCGAGGCCGGATTGACCGAAACGTCAGCGTTGAAGATGGTCGGCGTGCCAGGGCCGTTGAGCGGGATCATCACCAGCGACAGGGCGTTGGTTTGCAGTTTGCTGGCCTTGAGCGCCTTTTCGACGTTGGGCGTCAGACCGGTGTTGATAGGGGCGGCGGAAACGGAGAAGGCCAGCGGGAGAAGAAAACCGGCCAGTAACAATGGACGCAAAGATTTGATCATGTGAAATAAAACCCTACAGCCGAGGGGGAAAAAGACGAGGGCATGCTGAAAAATTCCCTCAGTGGTCATGAAAGTGTCGGCATTATGCCCCAAGGTGTGTCGGCTTGTGCCGTGCCCCGGTCGTCTAATCGGCTATTTTTTTACCGACGGTCGCCAGCGCCATCCAGAGAGTCGGGCAATTGGCCGCTTAAACTGCTAAAGTGCCGCCCGTTATTACTTATGAGGATTGTTCCAATGGCGACTAACCGTTCCCAGCGTCTGCGCAAAAAACTGTGCGTCGATGAATTTCAAGAGCTGGGTTTCGAGCTGAACCTGGATTTCAAAGAAGATTTGGCTGATGAAGCCATTGATGCTTTCCTCGACGCGTTCCTGAAAGAAGCCATGGAAGCCAACGGTCTGGGCTATGTTGGCGGCGATGACTTCGGTCTGGTTTGCCTGCAGAAGCGTGGCTCGGTATCCGAAGAGCAGCGTGTAGCTGTTGAAGCCTGGCTCAAAGGCCGCAGCGAACTGACCGAAGCGACGGTCAGCCCGCTGATCGACGTCTGGTACCCGGAAAAGCCGATCAATCCGGTAGCTTGATGGTGTGAAAAGAACGGCGACCCCAGGGTCGCCGTTTTTTTATGCCTGAAGGATCAACAGATCGCAGCCTCGTTGCACTCGGCAGCTCCTACAGGGAAGCGCAGTCGCAGCCTCGTTGCACTCGACAGCTGCTACATGGGAATAGGGAGCGCGCGGTTCGGCGGCCAAAATGCGTACCCTTGTAGGAGCTGTCGAGTGCAACGAGGCTGCGATCTTTCAGGCCTTGCGCCCATTCAGAATCACCAACGTCAACACCCCCGCGACAATTCCCCAGAACGCCGAACCGATGGAAAACAGCGTCAGCCCTGACGCCGTGACCATAAAGGTGATCAACGCCGCTTCCCGTTCCTTCGCCTCGGCCATGGCGATGCTCAAGCCATTGATGATCGAGCCGAACAGGGCCAGCGCCGCAATCGACAGCACCAGTTCTTTCGGCAACGCGGCGAACAAGGCTGCCAGCGTCGCCCCGAACACCCCGGCGATGCCGTAGAAAATCCCGCACCAGACCGCCGCCGTGT
>JALYPE010000800.1 GCA_030856525.1 Pseudomonadota bacterium
GCTGGACAGGGATATTTATGCGGGCATTCACGAGCAAGTGTCGCTGGTGCTCAGGGCGAGCCAGCGCGCGACAATCAAGGTCAACTTCGCCAGCGCCTACTGCGCGCCGGAACTCTATCCGTTGAAAACCCTGCAGGACCACATGATCAAGGCCCTGCGCCGAGCCCCGCCAGTGCTGGGCACGACGGGCACAAACGCTGGTCACATCGCGTTGCGCACCGTGCTCGCGCGACGAGCGCTAACCGCCAAAACCCACCTGACCGCCGAGCAGATTGTGATCACCCACGGCGCGACCGAAGCGATCAACCTGGCGTTGCGCGCGGTCACCCGACCCGGCGACACCGTGGCGGTGGAATCCCCGACGTTCTACGGTTTACTGCAAATCATCGAAAGCCTGAACCTGCGGGTGAAGGAAGTGCCGACGAGCGCCCACGCCGGGATCAATCTGTTCGCCCTCGAGCAGTTGTTAAATGGCCCGGAACGGATCAAGGCTTTGATCGTCATGCCCAACCTGCAGAATCCGCTGGGCAGCATCATGCCCGACGCCCACAAGGCGCGGCTGGTGCAACTGTGCGCGGTGCACAACACGGTGCTGATCGAAGATGACACTTACGGCGAACTGGTCGATACCGACCAACCGTGTTCCACGCTCAAGCACTGGGACCGCACCGACAACGTGATTTATTGCGCGTCTCTGAACAAAACCCTCGCGCCAGGCCTGCGGCTGGGATGGGTCAGCGCGGGCCGGTGGCATGCCCGGGTGGAAATGCTCAAGCATACGCAGTCCCGCAGTTGCGAGACGTTGGCGCAATTGGCCGTGAGTGCGTTCATGAGTACGCCGTCTTACGAGCGTTACTTACGACGTTTGCGGAAAACGCTTACCCAACAACGCGAGCAAATGAGCGCGGCAATCCTGCGGTATTTCCCCAAAGGCACCCGTGTCACCCGCCCCAGTGGCGGCACCCTGCTGTGGGTGGAACTGCCTCGCGAGTATTCGTCCATGGTGTTGTTCCATGAAGGGTTGAAGGCCGGCATCCAGATTTCGCCTGGGGATATCTTTTCCAACGACAACCGTTTCAACCATTTCGTACGCATCGGCTGCGGCGCACCGTATTCACCGCAGTTTGATGAAGCGCTGGCGACGTTGGGGCAACTGCTGAACAACCAGCGCTAATCACCACCGACCGTAGGAGCAAGCTTGCTCGCGATGAACGATAGCGCGGTGATTCAGAAGGAACGCGTTATCGTTGTTCGCAAGCAAGCTTGCTCCTACGGGTTAGGCGTGGTTTTCAAGCCGGGTGTTGGTGCAGGCAGATGATGTGCGGATCACCATTCCAGTGGGGAAACAGCTCGGCGATCAGCGGGTCGTGGCCGGGGATTACGTGGTTTTCGCCATCGGCGAGACTGTCGATCAGGCTGAACGCTTCCAGCGTCTGCGCCATGTCATCGAGAATCGGAAACGGGCTGCGCTGGCGGATGTTCGCCCACAAATGTGCCGCGTCCGAGGCCAGCACAATCCAGCCCCGCTCAGTGTGCACGCGCACCACCTGACTCCCCGGCGTATGCCCGCCGACACAGTGCAGCGACACGCCTGCAAGCACCTCGACCGTGCCGTTGTGCAAACGCAGCCGGCCTTCGAACAACGGCGGCAACGCCGACATGACGTCCTCGACCTCGTAGGTTTTGTTCACCGTGCGATGGGCCATTTTCGGCCCGGTGCAGAAACGCAGTTCCGCTTCCTGCAGATGCACCGTCGCTTTCGGAAACAAGCCCAGATTACCGGCGTGATCCCAATGCAGATGCGTGAGGATCAAGTCATTAACCTGCGTCGGATCAATATCCAGCAAGCGTAGGGACTCTTCCGGCAGGCGATACATCTGACGGTCACGCCGCTGCGCCGTCGCTGGCTGAAAACAGGTATCGACGACAATGACCCGCTGCTCGTTACGAATCACCCAGAAGTAATAATCCAACGGCATTGACGCGTTAGGGTCGCCGCAGCAGGCATCGTAGAGAAAGTTCTCCCGCGCGGTGCGCTGGGCATTGGCGCCGACACGGATGGCGAACACTTCGTACACAGGAATGGACACTTTCACCTCCCGGTTCACGCTGCTGCAGTCGCTTTGAGGGTCGGACGAAAATCGAAGTCGATCTGTTCAAGAATGCCCAGATCCTCCGCCAGACGATGCAGGCCACTGTAGTCACGCATGATCGTCGCGTTCCTGTTGCTCTCCCGCGTGTCGGCGATGATCTGCGCGGCGCCCTGGACGCCAAGCTGCGTCAGAATGGCTTCCCACATCGAGTAGTCCTGGGCAACAAAAGCACTCAGCGCCACCGACAAGGTGCGTGCGAAAAAGCTGCGTTGCTCGGCAGGCATATTCGCGTACATGACCTTGGCCACCTCGGCGAGAATCTTGCTGTGGGCATATTCGTCGCGATTGTGCAGCTCGGCCACGCGACGGTTTTGCGGCTGAATGGTGTGGTCATCCGCCAGCAAATCCAGGTACGCGTTGACGCTGATTTCGGCCACCACGGCAAAAGTGATCGCCGCCAGATCACGCTGCCACTGCTCCGGCAGCTCTTCGCGCAAGGCGATCAGGCGCAGGTAGGTCACCGACGGCGGCAGGTCCAGATCCTGACCGAGCGCCCGCTGCTCCTTCGTTCGCTCGATGGCGCGCAAGTGCATGAGCGTGTGGTAGTGCTCATCGATCAGCGTCTGTTGCATCGCCTCACGAAAATGCCAGTCATCCTTGCCAAGGTACTGGTTGGCGATGACGCTCAGGGCCGGGTTGACCACATGTTCCTCGGCGGTGACAGTGCGCAGGTTGTAGCCGATCCAGCCCCAGGTCAGCACGCTGCTTTTGAGCTCATCGCTCAGCGCCTGGAAGGTCGGATGGTGAAAAAACGGCACCATGCACTCCGGGTAGTCCGCCAGCGCAGGATCGAATGCTTCGCTGACCGCGAGCGTGTCCGGCGAACACACGGTCGCCCTCTTGGTCCAGGCCTGATTGAGCCGCACGACCAGTTGATGATCGACTTGGGCAATTTCAATTGCTGTTTGCATGACAGGCTACCTGTAGGACGCGTACCCGCGCGGGGTACGCCAAATGAAAAGTGCACAACGGATACATCAGGCCAGCCAATAGCGGGTCAGGTTCCGCGCCGGATCGGTGTATCGACTGCGGGCGTGGATCATGCGCCAGTTATCCCAGATGAGCAGGCAGCCATCAGGAATCAGCACCGGCGTGTTGTGCTGCACAAAATAGGCTTCGCCCAGCTTCGCGAATCGAGCCAGCGGCGATGAGCTGCCAGCGACCTTTGATCGCTGCAGATCAGCCCTGGACGGGTTCACATCGCCGTAGTGAAACTGGTTGTAGCTGAAGCGGAAGATGTCACCGTCCTCGGTCGGCGTGAGGATGTACTCCTTGACCCGAAGCTGCGCGGCCTCGCCGGGTTTGGCAGTGGCGACGAACTCCACGGGCGTGTCATCGAGCCACTCGCGCAAAGCTGGCTCGGTG
>JALYPE010000801.1 GCA_030856525.1 Pseudomonadota bacterium
GGCAACACCCCGATCACCGACCGGGAAGATTCGACCACGTTAATTCAGCAAATGGAAGAGTTCGGCCAGATCTATTGCGCGATGGCAGGCGAAAAGAAGATCTTGCACACGATGGACGGCAGTATCGACTTCATCAATTCCGCGTTGTATTACGACAAAACCAAAAAGATCGGGGAATACAGCGAGAAAATGAGCGGGATAAACCACCCGCAAATGTTGTTCACCGAAGATGTGCCGAACATGATCTGGGCGGTGGAGAACTGGACCGGGGAAGATGGGACGCACGGCGCCTGCAAAGATCCGATTGATGTGATCAGGGGGTTCGTGCTGTCGAGGTTGTGCTATATCGGGCCGGAAATGCTGCGGGTGCGCGGCGGAGGTGGATCATATTGAACCGTAATCGAAGGAGCTAAAACAAGATGAGCAATGCAAACAGTGAGACCGCAATTACACCCGTGGCCAGGCCGCAGCGTCGCGGTGATCTAGACATCGCGGCACTCAAAGGCTGCGTAAGGTGGCTGGACCGTTCGAGCAGTCGAACGATGCTCGCGGCGAATCTCGCGTTTATTAACGACAGGTATCTCCGGCACCCCTCGCGTGAACTGCCAGAGCATCTGCGGCCTAGCGCGCCGAGATAGCCGCGGCACCACAACATGAAAACTGCCATGCCGAAAAAGGAAATGCTGCGGCAAAATGAAGTCGTGCGTTGGCTGGGAATAAACGAGAAAGTGCTGCTCAAATGGGTGCGCTCAGGAATAATTACAAGAAAAACATTGGCACCGGGCGATCGCGGGTTCTATAGTCGCGACGAAATTGCGCGCAAAATCCTCGGGAACGAAGGCTAACTTATGATCGTACGGCCAGGGCAACGGTATGATGAGGACAACTTGGAAACAAGCGGTGGCCACGTCGACCTGAAACGGATCAAGTCCGAATTGGAAGCTGTTCAGTCCGGGTCGAGCAACTATTTCCGCACCCTCGCCTGCGCCTACGATTGGTGGAACAGCCGTTGGGACGGGCAAACCGTTGACGGCCGGAAATGGTACAAAGTAGACGGGCAAGATCAGGTGTTCCCGTGGCCGGGCGCCAGCGATACCCGAGTTCGCCTGACCAAATCGGTCCTGAACGAATATCGGACCATCTGCCTTTACGCGTTGCAGAACATGAAACTGCAAGCGCACAGCACCCGGCCGTTTGCTAACCCCAAAGAAAGTTCGCAGGCCACGACCCTGATCAACTGTCAAATCTTCACCCACATGCTGGAATAATGGGGCCGGGAAAGTGAGCTGGCCTGTATCTGGGCCGGCGCGCATGGAGCCTCCGTCGTCTCGGTCGATTGGGAACAGGAACGCCGCCTTGATCATGTTGACCTGAACACCATGCAATTTGGCGATTGGCTCGGTCAGATCATGGGCCAACAATTTCAGCCGACCGAAGTGCAGGATATTCTGGACGACACCAGCAACGACGAGGATCTGATTGCCGTTATCCAGGAAACCAGCGAAGTCGTGACCAAAGCCGGTGCCCGCAAAATCCTGCGCGATCTGCGCGAACTACGGACTGCCACAATCCCGGTCCCATACGTGTTCCGCAACAAACCGCGGTTGACCGCGCTCCGGCCAATGGTGGACATATTTTTCAGCGAAGACGCCGACGATCTGCAACGGGAACGCTGGATTGACCGGGTAGAATACGTCACTGAAGCGGTCTTGGAAGATCGCAAAGAGACCGATGGCTACGACCCCGGCTTCATCGAGGAAGCCATCAAACGCAAGGGCGTCTATTCAGTCGCCACCCACGCTGCCAACAGCTTCCTGAACAACAACTGGAACAGCTACGGCGGCAGTCTGAACAGCATCCGCACCGGGTCGCCCAGCTACAACGACGATAGCGGGCTAATCGAGATTCATCATTTCCGCCATTACTCGCTCGACATGGGCGTGCCCTGCCTCTATCGGACCGTGTTCCACATGGAACTGGACGAATACGCCACGCACGGGATCGACGAGTACAAGCACGGCCAGATGCCGTTCCACGCCCTCCGGTTCGAGCGCGATCAACGCCCGATCATGTCGAGTCAAGGTATCCCGTCCATTACCTACACCTGGGAGAACGAAGAAAAAGCGCAACTGGATGCTCGGACCGATCGAACCTCGATCGCAATGGCACCCCCGATGTTCGTCGGGCACAGCCAAGTCACCCTGATCAAGCAAGCCTACATCCCGCACGGCACCATCCCGACGTTGCCGGGGCGCGAAGTGAAGTTCGCCCCGATCCCGCCATACGACCCCGGCTCAATCGAGATTTCCCGCAGTATCCGGCAACGGACCAGCGAATACTTCGGCTGGTTCGGGTCCGACGTTGATCCGCAACTCAAACAAATGCGGGTGATGGAACTGGTTGATCGCGTCATGGGCTGGTTCAAG
>JALYPE010000818.1 GCA_030856525.1 Pseudomonadota bacterium
GGCGAACGCCATGAGCTTCAGGGGTTGATTCATAGGCAATGCCCGCATTACTTGACGCCCCGTGCTTGGACCAGCTGTTCAGACAGTTGATGTACGGCCATGGCGTACATCACGCTGCGGTTATAACGCGTGATTGCGTAAAAATTCTTCAGACCCATCCAGTTCTCAGGACCCTTGTCCCCTTCCAGGCGGAATGCCGTGACCGGCATATCATCGCGCAGCGCATCATGACTTGACCACCCCAACGCCCGCAACTCCCCGACGGTTTTAGTCGGTTCGATGCCCGTGGTCAAACCTTCGTCAGCCTGCTCGCCCCGCGCATCCGCGCGACTGACGACGGGTTCGCCGGCCACCCAGCCATGACGCTTGAAGTAACTGGCAACACTGCCGATGGCATCGTCCGGGTTGGTCCAGATGTTGATGTGGCCATCGCCGTCGAAATCCACCGCGTAGGCTCGGAAGCTGCTCGGCATGAACTGCGGCAGCCCCATCGCACCGGCGTAAGAGCCTTTGAGCGTCAGTGGATCAACCTGTTCTTCGCGGGCCAGCAGGAGAAATTCGCGCAGCTCTTTGCGGAAGAATTCAGCGCGGGGAGGATAGTCGAAGCCCAGTGTCGACAACGCATCTATCACTCGGAAGTTGCCGGTATTGCGGCCGAAAAAGGTTTCTACGCCAATGATCGACACAATCACCTGCGCCGGCACGCCGTATTCCTGCTCGGCCCGGGCCAGCACCGCTTCATGCTGGCGCCAGAAGTCCACACCACGGGCGATGCGCGCGTCGGTGATGAACATTGGCCGGTATTCTTTCCACTGTTTGACCCGCTCGGCGGGCCTGGAGATAGCGTCAAGAATCGACTGCTTGCGCTCGGCTTCGCGCAACACACCCATCAACTGTTCACCGGCGAAACCGTAGTCGCGGGTCAGTTCACCGACGAATTCGGCCACCTGGGGTGAACCTTCGTAATCGCCGGCCGACGCTTCCCGCGCAGTGCCAAGGATGCCCACCAGGCCGACCCACGGCGCGTATCGAGTCGCCCAGCCACGCATTACTTGCATTGAACTCTTCACCTTATTCAAACCTGTGCAATCCACTTACGATGGGTATGGATCGACATCAAAACCCCAAACGCTGACAGTAGCGTCACCAGCGAAGTTCCTCCGTAGCTAATGAATGGCAACGGCACCCCTACAACCGGCAACAGGCCACTGACCATACCGATGTTGACGAAAACGTAAACAAAAAACGTCATGGTCAACGCTCCGGCGAGCAATTTTCCGAACAATGTCTGGGCCTGGGCGGTAATCACCAACCCGCGGCCGATCAGTAACAGGTAAATCAGCAGCAGTGCGCAGATGCCCACCAGGCCGAACTCTTCACCCAGCACCGCAATAATGAAGTCGGTGTGGCTTTCCGGCAGGAAGTCCAGGTGCGACTGGGTGCCCAGTAACCAGCCCTTGCCGAATACGCCGCCGGAACCGATCGCGGCTTTCGACTGAATGATGTTCCAGCCAGTGCCGAGCGGATCGCTTTCCGGGTCGAGAAACGTCAGCACGCGCTGCTTCTGGTAGTCGTGCATGACGAAGTACCACATCGCGATCGCAACGGGCACGGTAGCGGCGAGCACGCTCATGATCCAGCGCCAGCGCAGGCCTCCCATGAACAGCACGAACGCGCCGCCCGCGAGAATCAGCAACGAAGTACCGAGGTCGGGCTGACGCACGATCAGAATAAAGGGCAACCCGATCAGAAACAGGCTCACGCCGACGTGCTTGAGCTGCGGCGGCAATGTGCGCTTGGACAAGTACCAGGCGATCGTCGCCGGCATCAGGATCTTCATGAATTCCGAAGGCTGAAAACGAATCACCCCGGGAATGTTGATCCAACGCGTGGCACCCATGGCGTTGTGACCCATGACATCCACTACAACCAGCAACAGCACACCAATCACATAACCAACCGGCACCCAACGGGCCATGAAGCGCGGTTCGAATTGAGCGATGACAATCATCGACACCAGACCGATGCCGAACGACGTGGCTTGCTTGGCCAGCAGATCCCAGCTCTTGCCACTGGCCGAATAGAGAACGAACAGGCT
>JALYPE010000823.1 GCA_030856525.1 Pseudomonadota bacterium
CAACGGTCGCGGTATTACTCAAGGGGGGCTTCTCTCAGTTAGCGGGGAAGTCACTGCACGCCATCCTTGGGCAATACATTTTTTCCACGGCCAACTGCAAATCGATGCCCGTGGACGATCAAAAAAATCGCCGCCAGTATCGTTGCGAGCCCAAACATCCATCGTAAAGAAAGCGTAAAAATTTACCTTTTGCCCCACACAATCGCCTCACTCAGCCAATCATTCGCGTGGCAACTTCCCACATCCGCTGCGCGTTTTCAGGGTTAACGGCGTAAGGCGCGACGCCCCTGTAATCGGCCGGGCGTTTGCTGACCACCTGTGCCTCGTTGCAGTCCTCGAAATAGCGCCCCCCCACACCTTCCAGCAGGGGCGAAGCCGCGAGCAGCACCGAGGTTGCGGCACCTTGATGCACGGTCTTCTGCCGCTCAATAGGAGTTTTGAGACCGCCGGTGTGCTTCTGCAGGTTGGTTGCGATGGCCCCCGGGTTGAGCGCATTTGCAAAAATGCCTCGCTCGGCCCAGCGTCGCGTGATCTCTACCGCAATGAGCGCGCAGGCCGACTTGGCCTGGGAGTAAGACGCAAAAGGTTCGTAAGGACGGAAGTCGAAGTTGATATCGTCGAAGACCACTGGCCCCAGCAAGTTGGCGTTCGAACTCAGCGACACGATGCGGGCGCCTTCGGCTCTGTTCAAGGCCTCCTGCAGCCCCAGCACCAGCGCAAAATGGCCCAGAAAATTGGTCGCAAACTGCATCTCATGACCCTGCGATGTCAGCTCGCGCTCGGGAACGGCCATGATCCCTGCGTTATTGACGAGGATGTGCAGTGGCTCGGACCAGGCTTCGGCAAACGTCTTCACGGACGCGAGATCAGCCAGGTCGATTGAACGAATATCAACGGTGCCCCTGCCCTCTGCGCGCAGTTCGGCGGCAATCGATTCGGCCGCCTCCGGACGCCGGACCGCCAGCGTCACGTGCGCCCCGGCATTGACCAGAGCGCGCGCCGTTTCGATGCCGATACCGGCGGCCCCGCCCGTGACGATTGCCCGTTTACCCGAGAGGTCGACCCCTTCGATGACCTCTTGTGCGGTTGAATGAAACCCGAACGGTGTACTGAAATGCGTCATTAACCTTTCCTCGATCTGTTGAGTGGCCGGATCAAGATAAGGCCCGGTACTGTGGCAAACAATCAGGCTAATATCGTATGAACTGATGCAGGAATCAGCACAATGCAGAAATCAGGGCTTCTAGAACTTAACGCCGTGGTCGCGGTGTCGACTCATCGCAGCTTTCGTCGTGCGGCCGTGGAACTGGGAATGTCGCCATCGGCACTCAGTCATGCAATCGCTGCGCTGGAAAAGCGCCTTGGCGTGAGGTTATTTCACCGGACCACGCGCAGCGTTTCGCTGTCTGAAGCCGGCGAGCAATTTCTGCTGCGTGTGCAGCCCGCCCTGCGTGATATCTCGGCGGCCATGGAGGCGGTCAGTGAGTTTCGCGATACACCGGCGGGAACCCTGCGCTTGAACACTTCCGAAGGTGCCGCGCACATGGTGCTGACCCCGGTGGTGTTGGCGTACTTGCGGCGTTACCCGGACATGCGGGTGGACATCGTCACCGACAGAAGCCTGGTGGATATCGTTGCGGGCGGTTTTGATGCGGGCATACGGTTGGCGGAAAGCGTTCCGCAGGACATGATCGCCATCGCGATCACACCCCCGTTGCGCTTTGCGGTGGTGGGTTCACCCGAGTACTTCGCGCGCTGCAAAAAACCCAAAGTGCCGGCCGATCTCCTCGCGCATAACTGCATCCGTGTGCGCTTCCCCAGCGGCACGATCTACAAGTGGGAATTCGAGAAACGGGGTGAGCCACAATCGGTCGATGTCAGTGGATCGCTGACGCTCGACAGCCATCACCTGATGCTGGAAGCCGCCCTGCAGGGCGCCGGCATCGCCTGGACCAACGATTTCGCTGCGGCTTCGCATATCGCCTCAGGCCGGCTGATCCGCGTGCTGGAGGACTGGACACCTGCGTATCCGGGGCTTCGCCTCTACTATCCGGCCAACCGTCACACGCCGGCAGGACTCCGGGCGTTCATCGACGTCGTCCGCGAGGTCGTTTCGAATTGATCGAGGTCTGTCTGCCGCAGCGACCCTCCGTGGTCGCACTGCAGTCACGTTGTCAGAGCTTGAACGCGTCCCGGAGGATGGCTTCAAGGCCTTTGGGCTTGCGACCTAAAAGCTCCTCAAGGGTGCGGCTGGTTTGATCAAATGCACCGTTCTCGATGGCGTTATACCAGCCGCCAATGAAGCTCGCGACATGCGCAGGCCAGCCTTCAGCTTCCCGGGCGGCAATGAAGGCTTCGCGCGAAATCGGCTGATAGTCAATGTTTTTGCCGGTGATTCTCGAGAGTGTGGCGGCGATGTCGGCGAACGACCAGGCGTGGCCACTGTTCAGCAGATAAACGCGCTGTTCGTGACCCGACTGACTCAACAGAACAGCCCCTGCTTCCGCGAGTTCTTCAACATTCGTCAGCGGCACCCGCCCTTGACCGGCAGGGGCACTGAAGCTCTCCTGCGCGGCATTGTCGCCGATAAACAGGGGGAGCCCGTCGGCATACAGCGGATGCCGGACGATGGTGTAATCCAGCCCGGACGACTTCAGCAACGCCTCGGTTTCGAGGTCGCTGGCCGTCACCCCTTCGATGGGGCAAAAGTCATCGCTAATCCGCTGGATGCTGGTATAGATCACCTGTCTGACGCCGGCTTTGCGCGCGGCATCAAAAACGTTCTTGTGCTGGGCCACCCGGTCGCTGAAAGCGACGGCCGACACCAGGTAGATTTTTTCCACCCCGGCAAAGGCACTGACCAGGGATTGGAAGTTGAAGTAATCGCCTGCCCGCACTTCTACGCCCAGTTCTGCCAGCGACTGCGCTTTGCTCGTATCCCGCACCATGGCCACGACATCCGACGCGGATACCTTCGTCACAAGCGATCGCACGACTGCACTGCCCAGGCTGCCGGACGCGCCGGTGATCAACATTTTGCTCATTACAGTTCGCCTGTTCCGATAAATGAAATTCAATCGACGCCACTATGGGCTCAACGGCTGCTTCCAATTAGTCATGAATAGGTAGAATCAGCTTCAACCAAACGTTGGAGACGAGCGTGGACAATCTGGGAAACCTGGAATCTTTTGTGCGAGCCGCTGAAGCTCGCAGTTTTTCCGAAGCGGCTCGACGGATGGGGATTTCCGCCGCGGCCGTGAGTAAAAACATCGCGCGCCTGGAAACCAGGTTAGGCACCCGACTGTTCCAACGCAGCACGCGAAGCCTCTCCCTCACCGAGGCAGGTGAGGCGCTGTATGAACAAGTGGCGAGCAGTGTCGAGACCATCCAGGGCGCCATGACTCAACTGGGCGACGCACGGGATGTGCCAGCCGGTCGACTGCGGGTCAACATGGCGCCCTCGTTTGCCTACGATTACGTGCTGCCTCTGCTCAAGGCTTTCAAGCAACGTTACCCAGCGGTCGTGCCGGATTGGCACCTTGAAATCCGCCGTGTTGATTTGATCGGGGAAGGTTTTGACGTTGCGATTGGCGGCGGCATGGAATTGAGCCCAGGCGTCGTGGCGCGAGAATTGGCCAAACTTCACCTTGTCGCCGTAGCGGCGCCGGAGTGGCTCAAGGGCAAGCCGCTGCCCCTGGTGCCGGCAGATTTGCAGGGCCAGGACGGCGTCGTCACGCGCTCTACCGACACCAACCGATTACGCACCTGGACGTTGCGCAACGCCAGCGGCGAGACCTTTGATCTAAGCCTGAAACCCACAGCCATCATGAATGACCCAGAGGCCTTGAATGCGTGCGCGTTGATGGGGCTGGGCGTGGCGTTGGTACCTTTGGAGCGAGCCTGGTCCGGGTTGCAGCGCGGTGAACTGATCCGGCTGCTGCCGGATTGGTACGTCGATCTGGGTTCAGTGTCCTTGTACTACTCTGCCCGCAAGGTACTGCCGGCCAAAACCCGTGTTTTTATCGACTTCCTGTTAGAGCATTTCCGCGACACGCTGGGTGATCGCTTCAACGCGGCCAGCTGATGAAGTGTCGCGTGTGTTCGCCTCTGAATGCGCGCGCTGCACCCTATTGGCATGCCCGCTTCATTCCAAACGATAAAAGGGCAGAATCTGCCAAAAACCCTCAGCTTGACGGTTTAATACGCAACCACCTGCCCTGCCCCTGCGCCCTAGAATTGTCTTCCCCATCGTCCGTCGAGCACCACCCAATGGAAGACACAGCGCTGTACCTTCTTGCTCTCTCAATGATTTTCCTGATGCCCGGCCCGGACATGATCCTGCTACTGCAAACCGGCGCAAAACAAGGCAGAACCGCAGCGCTGGCGACCGCATTGGGTCTTGCGCTGGCGCGTGCCTGCCATGTGGCGTTGGCCGCGATGGGATTGGCCACGCTGTTCAATGTTCTGCCCTGGACGTTTGATATCGTGAAATTTGCGGGTGCGGCCTATCTGCTCTGGATCGGGCTACAGATGTTCAAAACGAGCGGAATGAGTGGTCCCGCCATTGCTGAGAACAGCGCCCCAACACCCACTTTGGCAGTGGCCATCCGGCGCGGCCTGTTGACCAACTTGCTGAACCCGAAGGCGCTGCTGTTTTGCTCTGTTCTTCTTCCCCAATTCATTGATCCAGCCCGATCGTCCGTCTCGGAGCAGTTTGCTGTTCTTGGACTGATTCTCGTGATCACAGGGCTCGCATTCGACAGCGTTTACGCAACCGCCAGTGCCTGGGTGGGCCGCTGGCTGGAGCGAAGCATCACCGCGCAGCGAGTACAACAATGGCTGTTCGGCACACTTCTGATTGGGTTTGCAGTGCGATTGGCATTCGTCCAGCAAGCCTGAAACGCTGCAAAGCGTTGCTGTCGCTCAACCGATGAGCGTCACAGGTAATCGACGTCATCCCCTTCCCCCTGACAACTGCAGTAGTTGCCACTGAGCCCGCCTTGCGCGGGCTTTTTTTTGACTGTGCCCGCCACAAAACTTCACCCACTACCCGATCTATAGGTAGGGCTTATGCGAAGCATTGCATATAGGTCTTGGACGCTATCGAGCGAACGGCAGAACATGGCTTCACACCAAGTAACCCTCATCCAGCCGCACAAACCCAAGCGTTCCGAAAGGAGTATCACCATGCAACAGTCCCACGCTTACAACGACACCAGCCTCGAATTGACCGCAAGAATTCTCGACACCAAAGCGCGCAAAAACCTTTCATTCGAAGACGTGGCAGAAGGCACCGGTCTTAGTCTGGCGTACGTGACCGCTGCCCTGCTCGGCCAGCACCCACTGCCGGAAAAGGCCGCCAAAGTGATCGGCGAAAAACTCGACCTGGACGCTGACTCGGTAGCTCGCCTGCAGATTATTCCACTGCGTGGCAGCCTGTCGGGCGTGCCTACCGACCCGACCATCTACCGCTTTTACGAAATGATCCAGATATACGGCACCACGTTGAAAGCCCTGGTTCACGAACAGTTCGGCGACGGCATCATCAGCGCGATCAACTTCAAACTCGACATGAAAAAAGTTGAGGACCCAGAAGGCGGTCACCGCGCAGTGATCACGCTGGACGGCAAGTTCCTGCCACTGCGTCCTTTCTAGGATTGCGGCTGACACTGTAATCCGGCCCGCCACTGTCGCGGGCCTGCTTCAACACACTTTACCCACTGCACCTGTTCACCTGTTCACCAAATTTGACTGGAGGATTCGTCATGAAAAAAATTCTGTTTCTCGCCCTGTCCCTGACTGCGTCGCTGTCGGCCTACGCACAAGACGCTTCGGCCGCTCCGGACGCCACGCCCTACGTGTATGGCATGCACCTGGATATCGCCAAGGTCATCGACATCACTCAAGCAGCAGACGTCTGCGGCCCGGTGCCCGTACAGATGACCTACAAAGACTCCCACGGCGACACACGGGTTCTTGAGTACAGCGTCATCGGCCGCGGCTGCAGCAACTGATTGCACATTGAATTCAACTCTCAGACAGAGACACACACCATGAAAGCGCTGATTGAAGGTTTACTGAAGTTTCAGCAAGAAGCATTTCCACAACGCACTGACCTGTTTAAACACCTGGCCACCACACAGCATCCAGGCACATTGTTCATCACCTGTTCCGATAGCCGCGTAGTGCCTGAATTACTGACGCAACAAGAGCCTGGCGAGCTCTTCGTAATCCGCAACGCCGGCAACATCGTGCCTTCATACAGCCCCCATCCCGGCGGTGTGTCGGCAACGGTCGAATACGCCGTGGCGGTGCTGGGCGTGACAGATATTGTCATCTGCGGGCATTCCGACTGCGGTGCGATGACCGCTGTCGCCCAGTGCAAATGCATGAATCACCTGCCTGCTGTGGCGGGTTGGCTGCAACACGCCGAGTCGGCGAAAGTCATCAACGAGTCCCGCGCTCATGCCAATGACGCGGCAAAGGTCAGCTCGATGGTGCGGGAAAATGTCATCGCCCAATTGGCTAACATGCAGACTCATCCAAGCGTGCGCCTGGCTCAGGAAAAAGGCCTGCTGAATTTGCATGGCTGGGTTTACGACATCGAAACCGGTTCGGTCGACGCCCTCGACGCCGACAATCGCAGTTTCAAATCATTGGCACAGCACCCTGGTACCTGCGCGGTGCATGCCCGTCTTGAAGAAGTTGCTGCCTGATAGGCGTCGAACGAGGAGTTCTCTTCATGCGTGAAGTCACGATGTATACAACCAGTACCTGCCCGTACTGCCGAGGCGCGAAACAGCTGCTGGAATCCAAGGGCATTCCGTACACCGAAATCAATGTGGGAACTCACGGCATCAAGCAGGAAATGGTCAAACGCAGCGGTCGACATACGGTCCCCCAGATTTTTATAGGGGACCGCCATGTCGGAGGTTACGACGATCTGGCCCAGCTTCAGCGCGAAGGTGGATTGGCCGACGCTCTCCAGCCGCATCCAGCAGGATGAACAGAACGTTGTCGTTTCGTTTACAAGTCCAGCACCAGGGGGGCATCGCCCTCCTTGCTTTGCGCCGGGACTGCGCAACAAATCAAGACCTCTCCCTGCTCCGGCATCTCGGCGGGCAAGTTCAGATAGTGCACTTGCCCGCTGATCAACTTCGTACGACAGGTTCCACACGACCCGCCCCGGCAACTGAAGTCCGGATTCAAACCGCGACTTTCAGCCAACTCCAACAAGCTTCCGTTCCCGGGCTCCCAACGCGCCTCTTTCGCAGACGTGGAGAACAGCACTTTAACCGGGCTACTGGCTGCCGGCACCTGCTCAACCGCTGGGGTCAACTG
>JALYPE010000875.1 GCA_030856525.1 Pseudomonadota bacterium
CGACAAGATCACTCTGCCATCGGTGGTCTTTTTCAACATGGAAGAACGCCGCCCGGTGTACGGCCGCCTGGCGCTGCACGAATACCTGGAAGGCTACGAAGGCCGGCTGATGCGCTCGCTCAAGAGCCTGCTGGGTTCCAAACTGATCAAGCACGACACCAGCGTCCTCGGCACGGCCATGCCGTTCAAGGATTTGCTCGGGTTGTTTATCGGCCAGTTGAAGCTGCGTGCCGAAACCGCGGCCGGTCGCGAGTTCGAGGAAGTGGTGTTGGGCCGCCCGGTGTTTTTCGTCGACGACGATGAAATGGCCGACCAGGAAGCCGAAAACACCTTGGTCGATGTGGCCCGAGCCATCGGTTTCAAGGACGTGTCATTCCAGTACGAACCGATCGCAGCGGCCTTCGACTACGAGTCGACCATTGAAAAAGAAGAGCTGGTGCTGATCGTCGACATTGGCGGCGGTACCTCCGACTTTTCCCTTGTGCGCCTGTCGCCCGAGCGTCGCCACTATGACAACCGGCATGACGACATCCTTGCCACCGGTGGTGTGCACATCGGCGGTACCGACTTCGACAAGCAATTGAGCCTGCAAGGCCTGATGCCGCTGTTCGGTTATGGCAGCCGGATGAAGAGTGGCGCTTACATGCCGACCAGCCACCACATGAACCTGGCGACCTGGCACACCATCAACTCGGTGTACTCGCAGAAATCGACCCTGGCCCTGGGCAGTATGCGCTACGACATCGAAGACACCGGCGGCATCGACCGTCTGTTCAAGTTGATCGAGCAGCGCGCCGGGCACTGGCTGGCCATGGAAGTGGAAGAAACCAAGATCCAGCTGACCCACGCCGACAGTCGCCACGTGCCGCTGGACCGCATCGAGCCGGGGTTGAGCGTGGAGCTGAGCCGGGCGCTGTTCGAGTCGGCCATCGATAACCTGCTGGAGCGCGTGCGTAATAGCGTGACCCGGTTGCTGACCGACGCCAATGTGCGCGTGGATCAGGTCGACACGGTTTTCTTCACCGGTGGTTCGAGCGGGATTCCGGCATTGCGCAACAGCGTCTCGGCAATGTTGCCGAACGCGCGGCATGTGGAAGGCAACATCTTTGGCAGCATCGGCAGCGGTTTGGCGATTGAAGCGGCGAAGCGATACGGCCCGATGGAGTGACAGAAACACCCTGTGAATGGATTGAAAGAAAGCCCTGCGGCGAGGGGATTTATCCCCTCACCACAGTAATCCATCACCACAAGTAATCCATCATCACAATGGATCACTCGATCAAACCATCCCCACCTGTTTCAGCTCGCTCTTCAGATACGCATAATAAATCGGCCCTGCCACGACTCCCGGCAGGCCGAATGCGGCCTCGAACACCAGCATTGCCAAGAGCAACTCCCACGACCTGGCACTGATCTGCCCGCCGACGATCCGCGCGTTGAGAAAGTATTCGAGCTTGTGGATAACAATCAGGTAGCCCAGCGCCGCCACCGCGACCCAGATCGACAGCGACAAACCGACAATTGTGATCAGCGTGTTCGAGATCAGGTTGCCAATGACCGGCAGCAGGCCGAGCAGGAACGTCAGCACGATCAGGGTTTTGGTCAGCGGCAACTTGATGCCGAACATCGGCAACACCACCGCCAGGAAAATCCCGGTGAAGAAGGTGTTGAGCAGGGAAATCTTGATCTGCGCAAACACGATATTGCGAAAGGCCTGGACCAGCAGGTGCAGACGATCGAACAGCGCGGCCGCCAGCGGTTTGCGTTTGGTCAGGTCCGGCACGCGCTGCAGGGCGATGATTGCGCCGAGCACCATACCGATCAGCAACGTCACGAACATGTGCGCAGCATCCTTGCCGACCAGTTGCAGATCGCTGAGGTGCTTGCTCATCCATTCGCCGATGGCTACGCGAAATTCAGCGGCGCTTGCCGGCAGATAGGCATCAATGAACGGCGGCAGCTGCCCGCGCGCCCGATCGACCACGACCATGAATTTGTCGAGGGAAGCCCCGGGGTTTTCCGCTTCATGCAGCAGAAAGCTGATGGCGCCGGCGAAGAGCAACGCCAGGGCGCTGACTACCAGGGTCCCCAGCAATGCCACCGCCAGCCAGCGCGCGCGTCGACCTTCGATCAAGCGCTGCAACTGAGGGGTGAGCATGTTGACCAGTTCGAAGACCAGCAGGCCGGCCAGCAGGCTGGGTAATAACCGAAGCGGAAGCACCAGCAGCAAGCCACCAAAGATGATGACCCAACTGATCACCAGGAGAACCTGGCGTTGAGAAAACGTTGGCATACAGCCTCAAAGCGAACGGCGTAAAAGGATTGGCAGTCTGCCAGCGTTCCGATGGGAGCACTAGGAATTGTGTGGGTCGTCTTTAGGGGGACTTTCGGCGCTCTTTCAGGCCTCTTCGCGAGCAAGCCCGCTCCCACCAGTATCCCCGGGGCCTGCACATTTTTTGCTCGACACTGGAAACGGTGGGAGCGGGCTTGCCCGCGATGAGGCCTTCACAGCCCCACCTGTTCCAGCCAACGTTATTTCTTCTTCAGACAATCACTCATGAACGCCTTACGCTCATCACCCTTCAGCGCTTTGGTCGCCGCATCGGCGTTGCAGGTTTTCATTTTCTGCTGCTGCGCGGTCAACACCTTGCCGTCATCGTTGGCCGCCGGCGCAGCCTTGAGGCAGTTGCTCATGAAGGCTTTGCGCTCATCGCCCTTGAGGCTTTTCGCGGTGGCGTCGGCATTGCAGGTGGTCATCTTGTTCTGTTGGGCCGTGGCGGCAAAACCCTGGGCGCACATCAGCAAACCGATCATCAACATAGGGGCACGCAACATCTTCATGGTGTCTTCTCCTTGTTGCCGCACCGAGCAGTGCGGCCTCGGTGTGGAGTGTAGACAACGCTTGTTACACAACCACCGGCCGAGACAGTGGATAATCGCCCCTCATTAACGCTGCGGTTATTTCTGATGCAATACGTTTTTCCCCTGCTGGCCATTTTCATCTGGGCCGGCAACGTCGGGCAGCCCCGATCACTGTGGGAGCGAGCCTGCTAGCGAGGAACGATGACGCGGTTCAACTGACCTTACACCCCCGCCGCCTTCAACCGCGCCGCATGCTCCACGAATAACTTCACCGGCTGCGCACCTTTGCCGACCAGTCCCAGCGACTGATTGACGATGTCGAAGTGATCCAGCGGATATTCATCGCCGATCACCGTGCCCAGGTGCGAACTGTAGCGCCCGACCATCCCGTCGCACTGCCCGGCCTCGCGCACGAAGGTCCTGGCGAACAGCCTACAACTGCGGTTGGTGCCGTCGAACAGGTTGCGCCCGCGATCAGTTTTGCCCGGCTGCAAGGTGCCGGACCACGAGTAATAGCGCACGCCGTTGACCTCTTCCGGCCCATGCCCGCCCCAGGTCTCAGGCAGGCCCTGGGGATAACGCTGATTGAAGATGGCGACCCCGGCGGTCGTCAGGGAATCGTGCGAGGCCTGAATGTCGACCGGCAACTTCGGCCCGCGATAACCGATGTCCAGCAGGCACATCAGCGCGTTGATCACGCGCAGCAAAAATGCGAGCAAGCGGCCTTTGGCGCTGTTTGAGGGGTAATGTTGATGCAGATAGTCCGCCAGTTCCGAGCCGTGATTCGGCCCGGCCACCGAGGTGACTGACGCCACAAGGTCCGGCCGTTTAGCAGCGGCATAACGCGCCGTCAGCGAGCCTTGGCTATGACCGATAAGGTTGACCCTGGCAGCCCCCGTCTCGCGCAGGATTTCGTCGATCCGCGCCAATAGTTGCTCGCCGCGCACCTCGCTGGAATTGAGCGGCGAGACCTGCACCGCAATCACGGTCGCACCACCACGGCGCAACGCGGCAATGATTCCGAACCAGTACGGATAAACCAGTAGACGGATAAACCCGAGCATCCCCGGGACCAGCACGATGGGATAACGCGTGGCGCAAGCGTGCGACATGGGCAGACATCCTTGTGAGTGGCGAGATGACGCAAGGCGCAAAGCAAGATGTCAGCCAAGCATCGCCCTGCATCGTGACAAGTCGACGATCAGTGCAGGCCACTCTCAAAGCTCCCGTTTCAACCTGCGCATCCATCCGCCATCGAGGGCGAAACCTTCCTCAAGGACGCCCCTGTTTTACCGGGTAGCTTTGACAGTCTTCGGCGCCTTGCCCGCCTTCATCTGCTCCAGCAGTGGCGCGCACTGGTTCGGTTCACCACCGCTCGGGGCCACCAACGCCAGCAAACCCGCCGCCGGTGCAGCAATCACTCCCAACGCAACCATGCCGGCCCCGCGCAACAGCAACGGTACTGCTTTCACACCCGCATCCGGCTTGATGAACTTGCCACGCACATACAGCGGTGAACGCAGCGACATCAACCGCCAACCCTTGGACTCCGGGGTAACAAGGAGGTCCAGTTGCTCCGTCGCCATGTTTGCCGTGCCATCGATGTAAATGATGGCGTTCTCGGTATCGAAGACGAAAAGCCGCGTTGTCGCCAGGCCCGTCTTGATGTCGAAGTCGGCCGCCGCGCAATTGATCTTCACTTCCTTGTCGCCAAAGATCTTGCTCACAACATAATTGCCGACGTTCAAACCCGCCAACTCCATCAACTCGCGGCTGATGGCGCCGTCATTGATCAGCATCTTCAGGCTGCCATTGGCAGTACCTAAAAGCTTGGCCACAGAGTTGCCGCGACCACTGATATCGGCATCGCCATTGAGCTCCCCGAAACTGGTCTTCATCGGCTCAAAGGTCGGGAACAGCTGTTTGAGCTTGAACCCCCGCGCAGTCAGCTTCGCCGTACCTTCCAGAGGTTCGGTATGACCATTCAGACGGATTTGCGCATCGAGCTTGCCGCCGGCCACTCCAAAACGCAGCGGCTCGAGACTCAGCACGCCGTCGTTGAGGATCAGGTGCGTGTAGAGGTCATTGAACGGCAGTTTTTCGCTGTGGACGATGCGTTTTCCGGTGAACTCGACATCAGCATCCATGTCGCGCCAGCGCTCGGTCTTGAACTCCTCGACCGGCAGCACCTTGTCGGCCGGCTGCTTGCTTTCACCGCCGCGAGCTTTTTGCTTGGCATTGGAATCCGCGCCGATCAATGGGGCCAGGTCGGCGAACAGCAATTGATTGGAGACCAGCGAACCACTGAGTTTGGGCCGTGGCTGACTGCCGACATAGGCGAGGCTGCCATGAATATCGCTGTCGCCAATTTTGCCGTTGAAGTTTTCGTAGCGGAACACCGC
>JALYPE010000890.1 GCA_030856525.1 Pseudomonadota bacterium
GGCTGGCGTTGCCCTGGCAGGCTTCGACGGTTTTATCGCCATCGTTGTAGCGGCGTTGCTGTTCGCCTGGCTGCGTCAGGTAATAGTGCGGCGACTGGGCGGCACCACCGGCGACACGGCCGGGGCACTACTGGAAATATCGGAAGTCACTCTACTGATCAGCGTTGCACTATTCTCGTAGGAGCAAAGCTCCCAGCAGTCAGCGCTGTGCTGCTTCTGTGGGAGCAGAGCTTGCTCGCGAAGCAGGCGACTCGGTCGTCGGGTTGAGACTGCGTCATCGTTCTTCGCGAGCAAGCTTTGCTCCTACGAGGGGGAGCGCGAGCAAGCTTTGCTCCCACATGTGTATCTAAATATTTGCTTTTATCTTTTCGCGGGTATATACACGCACCATGCTCGAATCCCAATGTTTATGCATCAACCTGCGTCGCGCCGCTCGTGGCGTCAGCAGGCACTATGACGGCGCTCTCGACGGCTTCGGAATCAACGTTGCCCAGTATTCTCTGCTGTGCAATCTGCAGCGACTTGATCAGCCGAGTATTTCTACCCTGGCCGAGGCGATGGGCCTGGATCGCAGCACGCTTGGGCGCAACTTGCGCGTATTGGAAGGTGAGGGCCTGGTGCTGCTGGTCGAGGGCAATGACATGCGCAATCGCATCGTCAAACTGACCGACACCGGAGCCGAGCGTCTGAAAGCCGCGTTGCCGGCATGGGAAGCGGCGCAGCAACGGCTGGTCGACCGTCTGGGCACTGAAAAACGCGAAATCCTGCTGCAACTGCTGGATGAACTGGCCTGAGGCCGGTTCTTTTCGATCTTAAGCGGGTATATACCCGCTAGCGGAGAATAATAATGACATCGATGTGGCGTACGTGCGGTTGGGTGCTGTTGGGGAGTGCGCTGATTCTCGCGCTGTCCCTGGGCGTGCGCCACGGCTTTGGGCTTTTCCTCGCGCCGATGAGTGCCGAATTCGGCTGGGGCAGGGAGACATTTGCATTCGCTATCGCCCTGCAAAACCTGATCTGGGGTTTGGCGCAACCGTTCACCGGCGCCTTGGCCGACCGCTTTGGCGCGGCGAAAGTGGTGCTGATCGGCGGTGTGCTCTACGCAGCGGGTCTGGTCTGCATGGGCCTCTCCGATTCAGCGGTCACCTTGTCCCTGAGCGCCGGCCTGCTGATCGGCATCGGGCTGTCCGGCACGTCCTTTTCGGTGATCCTCGGCGTCGTCGGTCGCGCCGTACCGCCGGAGAAACGCAGCATGGGCATGGGCATCGCCAGTGCGGCCGGTTCCTTCGGCCAATTCGCCATGTTGCCCGGCACGCTGGGGCTGATCGGCTGGCTCGGCTGGTCGGCAGCATTGTTGGTGCTGGGTTTGCTGGTGGCGCTGATTGTGCCGCTGGTGAGCATGCTCAAGGACAAGCCGTTGCCGCTGCAGGGGCATGAGCAGACCCTGTCCGAAGCCCTGCGCGAAGCGTGCTCGCACTCGGGATTCTGGCTGCTGGCGTTTGGCTTTTTCGTCTGCGGTTTCCAGGTCGTGTTCATTGGCGTGCATTTGCCGGCCTATCTGGTCGATCAGCATCTGCCTGCCACCGTCGGCACTACGGTGCTGGCGCTGATCGGTCTGTTTAATATCTTCGGCACGTACACGGCCGGGTGGCTCGGCGGGCGCATGTCGAAGCCGCGCCTGCTGACCGGGTTGTATCTTTTGCGGGCCGTAGTGATCGGGTTGTTTCTCTGGGCTCCGGTCACCACCACGTCTGCGTACCTGTTCGGTATGGCGATGGGTTTCCTGTGGCTGTCGACAGTGCCATTGACCAACGGCACCGTGGCGACCTTGTTCGGCGTGCGAAACCTGTCCATGCTGGGTGGCATCGTTTTCCTGTTCCACCAGCTCGGCTCGTTCCTCGGCGGCTGGTTGGGCGGGGTGGTGTATGACCGAACCGGGAGTTACGACTTGATCTGGCAGGTAGCAATTCTCTTGAGTGTGTTGGCTGCGGCGTTGAACTGGCCGGTACGCGAACGGCCGGTGGCGCGCCTGCAAACACAGGTGACGGCGGTATGAACAGTCTCTGGCCACGAGTCGCCGTTGGTGCGGGCGGCGCTTTGCTGTTGGCGCTGGCATGGTGGGGCTGGCAGCAGGGCGGGCTGGCGTTGATGCAGTTGGGCATGGGCGCTTGCTAGCAGGCGGTGAGGGCGAGTAACTTCGTTAATGACGAACTCTCAAGGATGCACGAACATGCTGATGCGCTGGCTGGCAGTTCCCGTATTAATGGTGGCGTTTACCGGTTTGGCCCAAGCGGCGGAATGCCCGGAGCTGCTCAAGGGCTCGTTGCCCAAGTTGCGTGCCAAGGAATCCATCGACCTGTGCCAGCGCTTTGCCGGCAAACCGCTGGTGGTGGTCAATACCGCAAGTTTTTGCGGTTTCGCCCCGCAGTTCAAAAGCCTTGAAGCGTTGAATCAGCGCTACAAATCTGAAGGACTGGAAGTGATCGGCGTACCCTCCAACGACTTCAAGCAGGAGTCCAAGGACGGCGAAGAAACCGCCAAGGTCTGCTACGTGAATTATGGCGTTACCTTCACCATGACCGAGCCGCAGAAGATTCGGGGTGACGACGCCATCAACCTGTTTCAGGTGCTGGCCGCACAGAGCAGTGCGCCGAAGTGGAATTTCTACAAATACGTGGTCGATCGCAAGGGCAAGGTGATCGCCGATTTCTCCAGCCTGACCAAGCCGGATGATCCCGAGTTCATTGCCGCCGTAGAGAAAGCCATCGCGTCGCAACCCTGATCGACGCGCACAAAAAAGCCCCGCCTCTGGACCAGAGCGCGGGGCTTTTTCGATTCAGGCGGCGCAGCATTCAGCCTCGCCGTGAATCATCAGAAACGGTAGGTCGCGCCAACACCAAAACCATTCGCCGAGTTTTCATACTTGGCGCTGTAGGTC
>JALYPE010000916.1 GCA_030856525.1 Pseudomonadota bacterium
GGTCTCGACCAGGCCATCGCTCGCGGCCTGGCTTACGCGCCGTACGCTGACCTGATCTGGTGCGAAACCGCCAAGCCGGATCTGGACGAAGCCCGTCGTTTCGCTGAAGCGATCAAAAAGGAATACCCGGACCAACTGCTCTCGTACAACTGCTCGCCTTCCTTCAACTGGAAGAAAAACCTGGACGACGCGACCATCGCCAAGTTCCAGCGCGAACTGTCCGCCATGGGTTACAAGCACCAGTTCATCACCCTGGCCGGCATTCACAACATGTGGCACAGCATGTTCAACCTGGCGCACGACTACGCCCGCAACGACATGACTGCCTACGTGAAACTGCAGGAGCAAGAGTTCGCTGACGCCTCCAAGGGTTACACCTTCGTGGCTCACCAGCAGGAAGTCGGCACTGGCTACTTCGACGACATGACCACCGTGATCCAGGGTGGCTCGTCTTCGGTAACCGCACTGACCGGTTCGACTGAAGAAGAGCAGTTCCACTGATCTGATTCGCCTGAGCAAACGGCCGCTGCGGACCGAATAGAAAGCTAACCGCAACGTCGCACCTCTGACGCCCCGACTGGTTCGGGGCGTTTTTTTGCCCAAGATTTACCCACAACACAAATCCTTTGTAGCAGCTGCCGAAGGCTGCGTCCGGCTGCGAAGCAGTCGCCAATCCGTATGTGCGAGGACTTCGTCCTCGAACGCAGCCTTCGGCAGCTGCTACAAGTGATCGCGCAGCAAATCGACCTCTCTTTCTGTTTGCAATAACCGCTATATAAGACAACTTCCCACTTAGGCACCCTGATAAAAGTTACAAACCGCACCCAAACAATAGTGATTATCATTTGGCTAGTTTTATATCCGTTACTTCCACAACAAAACTTAAATGATGAAAACCCGGCTAATGCCCGCATCGCATGGCCTGCGGGATTTTCAGGGGGTGGTATGTCCTTATTCCGCTAAATAATTTCGCTATAGGAATTTTACTTGCACCGTGTTGTGCCATAAAATCAGCGGGATTGATTGCTGCGACATATCGTCACTGCGTTGTTCTATTCAAGCTCAGAGACCTTTGCTCTCTGTTAAGGATTATCAGCATGCCCGAAGCGACAGGACTCATGGCCCACAACTGGGGCTTTGCCATTTTCCTTCTGGGCGTCGTCGGCCTCTGCGCCTTCATGCTGGGCGTCTCCAGCCTCCTTGGGTCAAAAGCCTGGGGCCGCAGCAAAAACGAACCGTTCGAGTCCGGCATGCTCCCTACAGGTGGCGCCCGCTTGCGGCTCTCAGCCAAATTCTATCTGGTCGCGATGCTCTTCGTGATCTTCGATATCGAAGCCCTTTTTCTCTTTGCCTGGTCTGTGTCCGTTCGCGAAAGCGGCTGGACCGGATTCGTCGAAGCTCTCGTTTTCATAGCAATTCTGTTGGCAGGTCTTGTCTACCTGTTCCGAGTGGGCGCCCTTGACTGGGCTCCGGAAGCTCGTCGCAAGCGGCAGGCGAAGCTGAAACAATGAGGCTTTGGCAATGCAATACAATCTCACCAGGATCGACCCCGATGCTCCTAACGAGCAGTATCCGATTGGCGAGCGGGAAACCGTTTCCGATCCGTTAGAAGATCAAGTTCACAAAAACATTTTCATGGGCAAGCTCGAAGACGTGCTTAACGGCACAGTCAACTGGGGGCGCAAGAACTCCCTGTGGCCGTACAACTTCGGCCTTTCGTGCTGCTACGTGGAAATGACCACCGCCTTCACGGCGCCCCACGACATCGCGCGCTTTGGCGCCGAAGTAATCCGGGCATCGCCGCGTCAGGCAGATTTCATGGTTATCGCCGGTACCTGCTTCATCAAGATGGCGCCGATCATTCAGCGTCTCTACGAGCAAATGCTCGAACCTAAATGGGTTATCTCCATGGGTTCGTGCGCCAACTCCGGTGGCATGTACGACATCTACTCTGTCGTTCAAGGGGTGGACAAGTTCCTGCCCGTGGACGTCTACGTGCCTGGCTGCCCGCCCCGTCCCGAAGCTTTTCTGCAAGGCTTGATGCTCTTGCAGGAGTCGATTGGACAGGAGCGTCGTCCGCTTTCCTGGGTCGTGGGTGATCAAGGCGTTTATCGCGCCGAGATGCCTTCGCAAAAGGAACAGCGCCGCGAACAGCGAATCGCAGTCACCAACCTGCGCAGCCCCGACGAAGTCTGATCCAGCTCTGCTTCTTATATAGAACGAGAACCTGGCTTCATTCTTTACGTTGACCGAAAGCGATAAATAACCATGACTACAGGCAGTGCTCTGTACATCCCGCCTTACAAGGCAGACGACCAGGATGTGGTCGTCGAACTGAACAACCGATTTGGCCCCGAAGCGTTCAGCGCCCAGCCTACCCGCACCGGCATGCCGGTGCTTTGGGTTGCCCGCGCCAAACTCGTCGAAGTCCTGACCTTCCTGCGCAACCTGCCCAAGCCGTACGTCATGCTCTATGACCTGCACGGTGTGGACGAGCGTCTGCGCACCAAGCGTCAAGGGCTGCCAAGCGGCGCCGACTTCACCGTGTTCTATCACCTGATGTCGATCGAACGTAACAGTGACGTGATGATCAAGGTCGCCTTGTCCGAGAGCGATCTGAACGTGCCGACCGTTACCGGTCTGTGGCCGAACGCCAACTGGTACGAACGTGAAGTGTGGGACATGTACGGCATCAACTTTGCCGGCCACCCGCACCTTACCCGCATCATGATGCCGCCCACCTGGGAAGGTCACCCGCTGCGCAAGGACTTCCCGGCCCGTGCGACCGAGTTCGACCCGTACAGCCTGACACTGGCCAAGCAACAGCTCGAGGAAGAAGCCGCGCGTTTCAAGCCTGAAGACTGGGGCATGAAGCGTTCCGGGGCGAACGAGGACTACATGTTCCTCAACCTCGGGCCCAACCACCCATCCGCGCACGGTGCGTTCCGCATCATTCTGCAACTGGACGGTGAAGAGATCGTCGACTGCGTGCCGGACGTTGGCTACCACCACCGTGGTGCCGAGAAGATGGCCGAGCGTCAATCGTGGCACAGCTTCATTCCGTACACCGACCGTATCGACCACCTCGGCGGCGTGATGAACAACCTGCCGTACGTGCTCTCGGTCGAGAAGCTGGCCGGCATCAAAGTGCCGGAGAAGGTAGACGTCATCCGCATCATGATGGCCGAGTTCTTCCGGATCACCAGCCACCTGCTGTTCCTGGGCACTTACATCCAGGACGTCGGCGCCATGACCCCGGTGTTCTTCACCTTCACCGACCGTCAAAAGGCGTACACGGTGATCGAAGCGATTACCGGTTTCCGTCTGCACCCGGCCTGGTATCGCATCGGCGGCGTTGCGCACGACCTGCCGCGCGGCTGGGAAAAACTGGTGAAAGACTTCGTCGAGTGGATGCCAAAGCGTCTGGACGAATACCAGAAAGCCGCACTCGACAACAGCATTCTCAAAGGCCGCACCATCGGCGTCGCCGCCTACAACACCAAGGAAGCCCTGGAATGGGGCGTCACCGGTGCAGGCCTGCGTTCCACCGGTTGCGACTTCGACCTGCGCAAGGCGCGTCCGTATTCCGGCTACGAGAACTTCGAATTCGAAGTGCCACTGGCCGCCAATGGCGATGCCTACGATCGTTGCATCGTGCGCGTGGAAGAGATGCGCCAGAGCATCAAGATCATCGAGCAGTGCATGCGCAACATGCCGGAAGGCCCGTACAAGGCGGATCACCCGCTGACCACGCCGCCACCGAAAGAGCGCACGCTGCAGCACATCGAGACCCTGATC
>JALYPE010000917.1 GCA_030856525.1 Pseudomonadota bacterium
CTACAGCGTTACTCGCTGCTGTCAACACCTCTTTTTCTCCGCTTTCGACCGAGAGGATCGAATCGTCAAAAGAGCCAAACAACACCGCTCCTTCAACTCCTTCCAGGCTTCGATGATCTGAAGCAAGCCGCTGTCGAAAACTGCGCAACTCTTTGTTTACCAAGGAGTTTTCCGTTTCGACTGCGCCGGAAGTGGGGCGAATTATAGACTTCCAGAATCTGCCGTCAAGCCCTAATTTTGCCTTTCTATCAATAACTTGCAGAAAGACCAGAAACACACGGTTTGCCTCCCATATAGAGCAAAACCGGGCCTTCTATATAGAAGAGGCAATCACAGAACACCCGACTCTTGCAAAGCCCCCACCGCACTGGCATCCATACCCAACACCCGCTGCAGGACGTCCAACGTGTGCTCACCCAACAACGGCGGTGCATTGCGGTATTCCACAGGCGTTTCGGATAGCCTGATAGGACTGGCCACCTGCGGCACCATCCCGGCTAACACGTGAGGCAACTCAATGGCCAAGCCACGCGCCTTCACCTGAGGATCTGCAAACATCTGCGCCAAATCATTGATCGGCCCACAAGGCACACCCGCCTGCTCCAATTGCGTGACCCACTGAGCCGTAGTCTTGAACACCGTTGCCTGCCTTATCAACGGAATCAGCAGCGCCCGGTTCGCCACGCGCAACTTGTTGGTGGCAAAGCGCGCGTCATCCGCCCACTGCGGCTGACCCGCTACCTCTGCGAACTTGCGGAACTGACCGTCATTGCCCACAGTGAGAATGAAATCGCCATCTGCTGTAGGAAAATCCTGGTAAGGCACGATATTCGGGTGCGCATTACCCAACCGCTTCGGAGCATCCCCCGTCGTTAGGTAGTTCATCGCCTGATTAGCCAGGCACGCCACCTGAACATCCAGCAATGCCATATCGATGTGCTGGCCGCCACCCACCTGTTCTCGATGCGCCAGCGCAGCAAGAATCGCTACCGTCGAATAGAGGCCGGTCAGGATGTCCGTCAATGCCACCCCGACTTTCACCGGCCCCGCCCCCTCGTCCCCTTCAGGTCGACCGGTGAGGCTCATCAAGCCGCCCAATCCTTGAATCATGAAGTCGTAACCGGCGCGTTTCGCGTAAGGACCGGTCTGACCGAAACCCGTGATCGAGCAATAGATCAGGTTCGGATTGGCAGCCTTTAAAGACTCATAGTCCAACCCATAAGCCGCCAGCCCGCCCACCTTGAAGTTCTCGATGAGGATGTCCGACTTGGCCGCCAGCTCGCGCACCAACTGCTGCCCTTCTGGGCGAGTGAAATCGATGGTCACCGATTGCTTGTTGCGATTGGCTGACAGGTAGTAGGCCGCCTCGCTGGTGTTCTCACCGTAGGCGTCTTTCAAAAACGGAGGCCCCCAGGCACGCGTGTCATCGCCATTGCCCGGACGCTCGACCTTGATCACCTCAGCGCCAAGATCCGCCAGTATCTGCCCGGCCCAAGGTCCGGCGAGCACTCGAGACAAATCCAGCACTCGCAAATGAGAAAGCGCGCCCATGACGTTCTCCTATTAATAGAACGCCTGAAGGCCGGTCTGCGCACGGCCAAGGATCAGCGCATGCACGTCGTGAGTCCCCTCATAAGTGTTCACCACTTCCAGGTTGACCAAGTGACGGGCCACGCCGAATTCATCGGAGATACCATTACCACCCAACATGTCACGCGCCATGCGAGCGATATCCAGCGACTTGCCGCAGGAGTTGCGCTTCATCATCGAGGTGATCTCGACTGCCGCGGTACCTTCATCCTTCATGCGCCCCAGGCGCAGGCAGCCTTGCAGCGCCAAGGTGATTTCGGTCTGCATGTCAGCGAGTTTTTTCTGGATCAGTTGAGTAGCGGCCAACGGGCGACCGAACTGCTTACGATCCAGCGTGTACTGGCGAGCGGTGTGCCAGCAGAATTCAGCGGCGCCGAGTGCCCCCCAAGAAATGCCGTAGCGTGCCGAGTTCAGGCAGGTGAACGGACCTTTCAAGCCACGTACATCAGGGAATATGTTTTCTTCCGGTACAAAAACGTTGTCCATAACGATTTCACCGGTAATGGATGCGCGCAGCCCCACTTTGCCGTGGATCGCCGGGGCGCTCAGGCCTTTCCAGCCTTTTTCCAGAACAAAACCACGGATGTCGCCCGCATCGTCCTTGCCCCAGACCACGAACACATCGGCGATCGGGCTGTTGGTGATCCACATCTTGCTGCCCGTCAGGCTGTAGCCGCCTTCCACGTTGCGCGCACGCGTGATCATCGCGCCCGGGTCGGAACCGTGGTCGGGCTCTGTCAGACCGAAGCAGCCAATCCATTCGCCGCTCGCCAGTTTCGGCAGGTACTTCTGCTTCTGCGCTTCGGTACCGAATTCGTTGATTGGCACCATCACCAGCGAGGATTGCACGCTCATCATTGACCGATAGCCCGAATCGACGCGCTCCACTTCACGGGCAATGAGCCCGTAGCTGACGTAGTTCAGACCGCTGCCACCGTACTGCTCCGGGATAGTGGCGCCCAGCAGGCCCACTTCACCCATCTCGCGAAAGATCGCAGGATCAGTCTTCTCATGGCGGAAAGCTTCAAGAACACGCGGCGCAAGCTTTTGCTGAGCGAATTGCTCCGCCGTGTCGCGGATCATGCGTTCTTCTTCGGTGAGCTGTTGATCCAGCAGCAGGGGATCGATCCAGTTGAAGCTAGCTTTACCGCCCATGAGTGTGTCCTCTCGAATCGGGTCAAATAACGTGGACTGATCCTAGGCGGCGTTACGCGTGCGCGCAAACGAGGATTTTGCATCCTGTTGTGCTAATTTCTCACTCCGTAACGTCGTGAAACCGGTTTTTGTAGATGCATTAGTGAGGTAGAGGTACATGCGCAGAAAGATACCCAGTACAACGGCGCTGATCAGTTTTGAAGCCGCGGCACGCAACGAAAGCTTTACCAAGGCGGCTCAGGAGCTTTCCCTCACTCAGGGCGCTATTTGCCGACAGATCGCCAGTCTCGAAGAATTCCTGGGCGTGGAGCTATTCCGACGTTCACGACGTGGCGTGAAGTTGACGGAAGCCGGGCTTTCCTACAGCCGCAGGGTTGCAACCCAACTGGATGCCGTCGAGCGCGATACGCTGTCGGTCATGGGCCAACAGGGCGCCAACGTAATTGAACTGGCGGTGGTGCCGACTTTTGGCACCCAATGGTTACTGCCACGACTCAAGGATTTTCAGCAAAAGCATCCAGAGGCGACGGTCAATCTCACCAACCGGACCCGTCCCTTTCTGTTTGCCGACACTGACTTCGATGCCGCTATCTATTTCGGCGACGCAGATTGGTCGGGGACCGAATCCCACAGGTTGATGGGTGAAAATCCTATGCCTGTTTGCAGCCCCGCACTGCTCGCCGAAATGGTCAGTCTCAGTGCGGCTGAAATCGCCGAACTGCCGCTGCTTCAACAGACCACCCGCCCCTATGCCTGGCGTCAGTGGTTCAACTCGCAACACCTCAATATTCCCCGGGACATGACAGGCCCACGCTACGAGCTATTCTCCATGCTTGCCCAGGCGGCCATGCATGACATGGGCATTGCGCTGATCCCGCCGTTTCTGATTCAGCGCGAGCTGGCGGAGAAGCGCCTCGTGGTTGCCAACACGCAAGCGCTCGCCAGCATCAAGGCCTACTACTTGATGATTCCGGAGCGAAAAGTCGAATCCGCCTCATTGAAGGCCTTCCGCGACTGGTTGGTAAATCAGGCACACAGCTACAGCCTGCATGAATAAAGGCTTTCATCGTTAGCTGACCCCGTAGTCAGTAATTTAACAACCCTACAGATATAAGTATTTGTCGCATATCCATAGACTGTACGGAGAGACGGTACAAACATCGCACAAGCGGCTTAAGACGTGGCTTTCAGCCTTTATCGCAGAGCAATAACGCCACATTCATGCTACCGATATGGAAATTGTTGAATTTCTGCTGGAGTCGTGGCAGGGCACGGCTTACAAGGGATTGAACAGGTTAGTTGCGACATTCGGTCACGGGGTGACTTGTAGTTAATTTTCCGTCACCCGTCATAATCCCTTGAAGGGCACAAAGTTCGCCTGCAAAATGCCGCGCCCCGCCCTGATTCGCGGGATCGTGCTGATCGGCCGCCCCAGCTGCACCATCCGAAGTGCCTGGGTTTACTCAACAAGATCACGCAGGAGATTTGACGTGCACATTGGTGTTCCTCTCGAGACCCAAACGGGTGAAACGCGGGTTGCTGCAACCCCGGAAACCATCAAGAAGCTGATCGGCCAAGGTCATAGGATTACCGTTCAAAGCGGCGCCGGCTTAAATGCCAGTGTCGTTGACAGCGCCTATGAAGCGGCAGGCGCGACGATTGGCAGCGCCAACGATGCGTTTGGTGCCGAGCTGATTCTCAAGGTGGTCGCCCCCAGCGACAGCGAGCTGGCGCTGATAAAGAGCGGCACCGTGGTGGTTGGCATGCTCAACCCGTTCAGCAATGAAACGATTTCCAAACTGGCTGAGTGCGGGATTACCGCTTTCGCACTGGAGGCCGCGCCGCGCACTTCCCGTGCGCAGAGTCTGGATGTGCTGTCGTCTCAAGCGAACATCGCCGGTTACAAGGCTGTCCTGCTTGCCGCGCACCATTATCCCCGCTTCATGCCCATGCTGATGACCGCTGCAGGCACCGTAAAGGCAGCGCGCGTTTTGATCCTGGGCGCTGGCGTGGCCGGTCTGCAGGCCATCGCCACAGCCAAACGGCTGGGTGCAGTGATCGAGGCTTCCGATGTGCGGCCTGCGGTTAAAGAGCAGATCGAATCTCTGGGGGCCAAATTCGTCGACGTGCCGTACGAGACCGATGAAGAGCGCGAATGCGCCGTCGGTGTTGGCGGTTATGCGCGGCCCATGCCGGCCAGCTGGATGCAGCGCCAGGCCCTGGCTGTACACGAGCGTGCCAAACAGGCTGACATCGTCATCACCACCGCACTGATTCCGGGGCGCAAGGCGCCGACATTGTTGAGCGCCGACACCGTGGCGCAGATGAAGCCGGGTTCTGTGGTCATCGACCTTGCCGCTGCCCAAGGTGGCAACTGTCCGCTGACCGTAGCCGATC
>JALYPE010000030.1 GCA_030856525.1 Pseudomonadota bacterium
GCCTCGTTTCACTCGACAGCTCCTACGGGGAAACGGGTGAACGGGTGAACGGGGGAACGTGGGAACGGGGGAACGGGGTGACCGGTTGACCGGGTGGTGGGGTAATGAGGTGATGGGTGAACATTGCGCTGCACCTGCAGAGCCTGACTAACGGCGCTTGCCGGAAAAATCGCAAAAGAGTACAAATGTACTCCATGACCAATCTGACTCCCCGCCGTACTGCCATCCTGACCTTTATCCGTGATCGAATCGCGGAAAACGGTCAGTCCCCGAGCCTCGCTGAAATCAGCGAGGCATTTGGTTTTGCCTCTCGAAGCGTGGCGCGCAAGCACGTGCTGGCGTTGACGGAAGCCGGTTTTATCGAGGTCAATCCGCATCAGGCCCGGGGCATACGCTTGCGTGGCCAACCGACACGAGCCGGGTTGCTCGACATTGCGATTCTTGGCCGGGTGGCCGCCGGTGCGCCGATCGGCGCCGATGCCGAGGTGCACAGCCGTTTGCTGTTCGATCCGGCAATGTTCTCCCGCGTGCCGGATTACTTGCTGAGGGTTCAGGGCGACTCGATGATCGAAGATGGCATCCTCGATGGCGATCTGGTCGGCGTCCACCGCAATCCGGAGGCACTGAATGGCCAGATCGTGGTGGCACGGCTCGATGGCGAAGTGACGATCAAACGCTTCCAGCGCATTGGCGACGAGGTACAACTGCTGCCGCGCAATCCTGCATATAAGCCGATTCTTGTGCGCGCCGATCAGGATCTGGCGATTGAAGGCGTGTTCTGTGGCCTTGTGAGGCAAGGGTAATGGGTGCCGTCGTTGCGCTGGATACGCTGTTCAATGGCGGCCAGGTCTGGAAGGGCCGACCTGCGCCCCCAGCCGCCAGTCCACAACCGACCGGCCATGCCGCGCTGGACGCGGCATTGCCCACGGGCGGTTGGCCGGAAGCGGCATTGACCGAAATTCTCCTGGCCGGGCAGGGCGTCGGTGAGCTGCAACTGGTGTGGCCAGCGTTGGCGCGACTGTCGGCGGCGGGTGAGCGCATCGTGCTGGTAGCGCCGCCTTACGTGCCATACCCCATGGCGTGGGTAAATGCAGGGGTCGATTTGCGCCAGTTGTCGATCATCCAGGCCAGCGAGCGCGATGCCCTGTGGGCGGCGGAGCAATGCCTGCGCTCGGGCAGTTGCGGCGCGGTACTGTGCTGGCCGCAAAAGGCCGACGACCGTGCTTTGCGCCGTTTGCAGGTGGCGGCAGAAACCGGTTCGACCCTCGCGTTCGCCTACCGATCGATCCAGGAAGCGCTGAACCCTTCACCCGCCGCACTGCGGATTGCCATCGATGCAAGGCCGGCGCAGTTGCGAGTCCTCAAGTGCCGTGGCGGGTTGGCTCGATCTGCACCCATTGCCTTCCCCGTAGGGCATTGAGGTTGCCATGCGCTGGGTTTGCATACTTTTCCCGCAATTGGCGCTGGACGCTGTGTTGCGTCAGCGTCCCGATCCCGAGCAACCGCTGGCGTTATTGACCGGCCCGGCGCAGCGTCGGGTGTTACAGGCAGTCAATGCATCGGCTCGCGCGCTGGGCTTGCGTCCGGGGCAGTCGATGACGGCTGCGCAAGCCCTGAGCAAGGGCTTCGTCACGGCGGAATATGACAGCGCCGAGATCGAACACTGGCAGCAGTTTCTGGCCGCGTGGGCCTATCGTTTCAGTTCCCAGGTCAGCGTGCACTACCCGCGAGCGGTGGTATTCGAAATCGAATCCAGCCTGGGCCTGTTCGGTGACTGGTCGCAATTCGAAGCGCGGTTGCGCAACGAGCTCGGCGAGCTGGGTTTTCGTCACCGCATCGTCGCCGCGCCAAACCCGGCGGCGGCGCGGATCCTTGCCAATGCTTATGACGGTCTTGTGGTGCCGGACGATCGTGCCTTGCAACATTATCTGGGGCAACTGCCCGTTGACCGAATCGGCCTGGAAGCAAGCGTCGCCACGGCATTGACGCGCATGGGTTTGCGCACGCTGAATCAGGTACAGGCGTTGCCCCGACAGAGTCTGGCCCGGCGTTTTGAAGTGCAGGTGCTCAAACATCTGGACACGCTGCTCGGCGCACGCCGTCTTGCGCTTGCCTTCTATTTGCCGCCAGACCGTTTCGACGTGCGCATCGAACTCAATTTCGACGTGCAATCGCATCAGGCCTTGCTGTTTCCATTGCGCCGTCTGACCGGTGATTTATCGGCGTTTCTCTGTGGCCGTGACAGTGGGGTGCAGCGCTTCGATCTGCACCTTGAACATGCCGGGCTGGCGGACACGGTGATCAACGTCGGCCTGCTGAGCGCCGAGCGCGATCCGGCCATGCTTTTCGAACTGGCCCGAGGGCGACTCGAACAGGTACAAGTCGCAGCCCCAGTACGTGGTTTTCGCCTGCACGCCGAAGATCTGCCGACCTTTGTTCCGCAATTCCAGGAGCTGTTTGACGATCGTCCCCAGCAGTCCTTGCCCTGGGAACAACTGCGCGAACGCTTGCGTGCGCGATTGGGCGACGAGGCGGTGCAGGGTTTACGCTTTCAGGCGGACCATCGCCCGGAATGTGCGTGGCAGGCGAGGGTCGACAACCAGCGCAATGAAGGGCTGCCGGCTGTGTACCGTCCGGGATGGTTGCTGACCGAACCCCAGGCCGTTCTCGAACATTCCACGCGCATTCTCATGGGCCCGGAGCGCATCGAGTCGGGCTGGTGGGATGGCGGCGATGTGCGTCGCGATTATTACCTGATCGAAACCCGTACCGGCCAACAAGGCTGGGCTTATCGTGCGGTAGGTGAGGATGGCCCGTTGTGGTTGCAGGGCTGGTTCGCATGAGCCTCGAGTATGCCGAGCTGCATTGCCTGTCGAACTTCAGTTTCCAGCGGGGGGCTTCAAGCGCACTGGAACTCTTTCAACGGGCCAAAAAGCTCGGCTATCAAGCACTGGCGATCACCGACGAATGCACCTTGGCCGGCATCGTCCGCGCGTGGCAAGCGGCCAAATCCGTGAAGTTGCCGCTGATCATCGGCAGCGAAATCAGGATAGAAAATGGTCCGAAACTGGTCTTGTTGGTGGAAAATCTCCAGGGTTATCAGAGCCTGTGTCGGCTGATCACCCAGGCACGGCGGCGCACGCAGAAGGGCCAGTATCAGGTGCTGCGGGAGGATTTCAGCCAATCAATGCCAGGGTTGTTGGCGTTGTGGGCACCGGATGCACTCGATGATGTCGAGCAGGGCCAGTGGCTCCGGCAGGTGTTCGCCGATCGTCTGTGGTTGGCGGTTGAACTGCATCGCGGGCAGGACGATCCACGGCGGCTGAACGGCTTGTTGATGCTGGCCAAAGAGTTGCAAATCCCGGCCGTGGCCAGCGGCGATGTGCACATGCATTGCCGGGGACGTCGGGCGCTGCAGGACACCATGACCGCGATTCGTCATCACCTGCCGGTGGCCGAAGCGGGCATGCGCCTGCACCCCAACGGCGAGCGGCACTTGCGCGGCCTTGATGCTCTGGATTCGATCTACCCGCAAGCCTTGCTCGACGAGACGATGAACATCG
>JALYPE010000036.1 GCA_030856525.1 Pseudomonadota bacterium
ATGATATACCGCCTTCGCGAGCAAGCCCGCTCCCACATTGATCAGTATTTTCTTCAGTTTTTGTTCGCCAGGCGCACCGCCAGAACATCGCAAGGTGCACCATGCAGTACATCGTTTGCGGTGGAGCCCAGCAGCAAAGCCAGGCCATGGCGGCCATGGCTACCCACCACGATCATGTCGCAGCCTTGCTCTTTGGCCAGGTGATGAATTTCCTGGCGCGGCTGGCCGTAGGTCAGGTGGCTGAACTCTTTGGAGAGTTCAGGGTACTTGATCATCAGCCGCTCAAGACGCTCCTTGGCCTGATCGAATTGCTGTTGTTGCAACTGCGAAAGGTCCATTGGCACGTCGCCACCAAAGGCCATGGCCATAGGTTCGACGATGTGCACCAGGGACAACTTCGCGCCATTGCTCACCGACAATTCGCGAGCGCGGTGGATTACAGGATCGCACTCTTCGGTTAGATCTACAGCGACCAGAATATGGTGGTAGGGCATGAGGTGCTCCTCCTGAGGATTGCAATGTTGGTAAGTATGGCTTGTTTCGGGCGCGTTGGTTTCAAGCTGAGCCGAAGCGCACATGAAAAATCGGGAGTACAGATATGACGGTCTGGATAGTGGTGTCAATCCTGCTGGTGGTTTTGAGTCCACTGGCGTGGTTGCGTCCGTCCCGTGGACAGAGCGGGCGCATGGCTTTGCGCATGGAAGCCCGACGCATCGGATTGGCCATGCAGTTAGCGCCGCAGGACTGGCCGCACTGGCTGAGCCAGGAGCCGCCAAGCCCTTGCGCGCAGTATCATCGGCCGCGTCGCGGCAACCAGCCGGCGTGCTGGAGTTACTGGCAGAAATCGCCCGGATCGTGGGTCAATCAGTGGCAGGAACCGTGTGAGGATCCGACGCTTCTGAATCATTTCGAAAAATTGCCAGAGAACGTCTACAAGGTCGAAGCGGACAAGCAGATGATCACCTTGTATTGGGGCGAGAAGGGCGAAGCGACGGTTTTGCAACAGATCGATACGACGCTCAAAGCCCTCGCCTGAACCCTTGACCCTGTAGCAGCTGTCGAGCCCCGCAAGGCTGCGTCCGGCGATGAAGTCGTCGTAAAATCGTGCCTGCGGTATAGCTGATACGCCGAGGCGCCTGATCTCGCGACGGCTTCGCCGCCGAACGCAGCCTCGCGGGGCTCGGCAGCTGCTACAGGTCGGGGCGCTTCTCGGGCAATAAAAAGCCCGACATTCATCATCGGGCCGGGTTGGCCAGGCAGGCCGGAAACTCTGATTGGCGGATCTTCGCGTAGCGTTCGCAAAACGTTGAATCCCTCGCCAAGTCCCATCAGCGTAGCGCCTCGAACAAAAGCTGCCGCGGATTAGGGCGAATTTTCTAACTATTAATTCTATGAATGGCTGCACATGCACCCGTGCGTGTTTTGAGTATGTGCGGTATGAAAGTGACTGCGAAGTCTAGTTTCAACCCCTATTTTGGGCGATTGACAATTGTCAGGATTTCCCTGAAGGTGACGTACCCGAATCAAACGGGCGTATGAATTGAGCGTTTGCCTGTAATAACGCTCCTACAGAATCCCGACTATCGCGTTGGCGGGTGTGCCGGGTGGATGGGCGTAGCATCGACGATAAGCGTCCCTGCCAAGCCCTTCGCCTGCGTCCGACGTGTACTGTTCAGCTTCCATATCGTGGAGATCAGTTGATGATTTACGAAGGTAAAGCCATCACGGTTAAAGCCCTTGAGAGTGGCATCGTCGAATTGCAATTCGACCTCAAGGGTGAGTCCGTCAACAAGTTCAACCGTCTAACCCTGAACGAACTCCGTCAGGCAGTAGACGCCATCAAGGCAGATGCTTCGATCAAGGGTGTGATCGTCAGCAGTGGCAAGGACGTGTTCATCGTCGGTGCCGACATCACCGAATTTGTCGAGAACTTCAAGCTGCCGGATGCGGAGCTGGTTGCTGGCAATCTGGAAGCCAACAAGATTTTCAGCGACTTCGAAGACTTGAACGTCCCGACGGTCGCCGCGATCAACGGCATCGCCCTCGGTGGCGGGCTGGAAATGTGCCTGGCGGCGGATTACCGCGTCATGTCCACCAGTGCCAAAATCGGTCTGCCGGAAGTCAAACTGGGCATCTACCCTGGCTTTGGCGGTACCGTTCGTCTGCCACGCCTGATCGGTGCCGACAACGCGATCGAATGGATCGCTGCCGGTAAGGAAAACCGTCCTGAAGACGCGTTGAAAGTGGGCGCAGTGGACGCAGTGGTCGCACCGGAGAAACTGCAGGAAGCGGCTCTGGAACTAATCAAGCGCGCCATTTCCGGCGAGTTTGACTACAAGGCCAAGCGTCAGCCGAAGCTGGAAAAGCTGAAACTGAACGCAATCGAACAGATGATGGCTTTCGAAACCGCCAAAGGTTTTGTTGCAGGCCAGGCCGGCCCTAACTACCCGGCGCCGGTTGAGGCGATCAAGACCATCCAGAAAGCGGCGAACTTCGGTCGCGACAAAGCGCTGGAAGTCGAAGCGAACGGTTTCGTCAAACTGGCCAAGACTTCTGCCGCGCAGAGCTTGATCGGTCTGTTTCTGAACGATCAGGAACTGAAGAAAAAAGCCAAGGCCTACGACGAAATCGCCAAGGACGTGAAGCAGGCTGCCGTACTGGGCGCCGGCATCATGGGTGGCGGTATCGCCTATCAGTCGGCCTCCAAAGGCACGCCGATCCTGATGAAAGACATTAACGAGCACGGCATCGAGCAAGGTCTGGCAGAAGCCGCCAAGCTGTTGGTCGGTCGCGTTGATAAGGGCCGCATGACCCCGGCGAAAATGGCTGAAGTCCTCAACGGTATCCGTCCAACCCTTTCCTACGGCGACTTCGGTCACGTGGATCTGGTGGTCGAGGCTGTCGTCGAGAACCCGAAGGTCAAGCAGGCCGTTCTGGCTGAAGTCGAAGACAAGGTCAAAGAGGACACTATCCTCGCGTCCAACACCTCGACCATTTCCATTACCTTGCTGGCGAAAGCCCTCAAGCGTCCGGAAAACTTCGTCGGCATGCACTTCTTCAACCCGGTGCACATGATGCCGCTGGTGGAAGTGATCCGTGGCGAGAAGTCCAGTGAGCTGGCCGTTGCCACCACCGTCGCCTATGCCAAGAAAATGGGCAAGAACCCGATCGTCGTCAATGACTGCCCGGGTTTTCTGGTCAACCGCGTGCTGTTCCCGTACTTCGGCGGTTTCGCCAGACTGGTCAGCGCTGGTGTCGACTTCGTCCGCATTGACAAAGTCATGGAAAAATTCGGCTGGCCGATGGGCCCTGCGTACCTGATGGACGTGGTCGGCATCGACACCGGTCACCACGGTCGTGACGTGATGGCTGAAGGTTTTCCGGACCGCATGAAGGACGACCGTCGTTCGGCGATCGACGTGCTCTACGAAGCCAAGCGCCTGGGCCAGAAGAACGGCAAGGGCTTCTACGCTTACGAGACGGACAAGAAGGGCAAGCAGAAGAAAGTCGCCGATCCGTCGGTACTGGAAGTGCTCAAGCCAATCGTTTACGAGCAGCGCGACGTCACTGACGAAGACATCATCAACTGGATGATGATCCCGCTGTGCCTGGAAACCGTGCGCTGCCTGGAAGACGGCATCGTCGAGACCGCAGCCGAGGCCGACATGGGTCTGGTCTACGGTATTGGTTTCCCTCCATTCCGTGGCGGTGCGCTGCGTTACATCGACTCGATCGGTGTGGCAGAGTTCGTTGCCCTGGCTGACCAGTACGCTGATTTGGGCGCGCTGTACCACCCGACCGCGAAGCTGCGTGAAATGGCCAAGAACGGCCAGCGCTTCTTCGGTTAAGCGCCCCCAACTAGAGTGAGAGTGACTATATGAGCTTGAATCCTAGAGACGTCGTGATTGTCGACTTCGGTCGTACTCCGATGGGCCGCTCCAAGGGCGGCATGCACCGCAATACCCGCGCCGAAGACATGTCGGCGCACCTGATCAGCAAATTGCTGGAACGTAACGTCAAGGTCGACCCTAACGAAGTTGAAGACGTGATCTGGGGTTGTGTGAACCAGACCTTGGAACAGGGCTGGAACATAGCCCGCATGGCTTCGCTGATGACCCAGATCCCGCACACTGCCGCCGGTCAAACCGTCAGCCGTCTGTGTGGTTCGTCGATGAGTGCGCTGCACACCGCCGCGCAAGCGATCATGACCGGCAACGGTGATGTGTTCGTCGTCGGCGGCGTCGAGCACATGGGCCACGTGAGCATGATGCACGGTGTCGATCCGAACCCGCACATGTCGCTGTACGCGGCGAAAGCCTCGGGCATGATGGGCCTGACCGCGGAAATGCTGGGCAAAATGCACGGCATCACACGCGAACAGCAGGACGCTTTCGGCGTGCGCTCCCACCAGCTCGCTCACAAGGCGACCCTGGAAGGCAAGTTCAAAGACGAAATCATCCCGATGCAGGGCTACGACGAGAACGGTTTCCTGAAACTGTTCGACTACGATGAAACCATCCGTCCGGAAACCACCCTGGAAAGCCTGGCGGCATTGAAGCCAGCGTTCAATCCAAAGGGCGGCACCGTGACGGCCGGCACATCTTCGCAGATCACTGATGGTGCTTCGTGCATGATCGTGATGTCGGCGCAACGTGCTCAGGACCTCGGCATCCAGCCGATGGCAGTGATTCGTTCGATGGCAGTGGCAGGTGTGGACCCGGCAATCATGGGCTATGGTCCAGTACCGGCGACACAGAAAGCACTCAAGCGCGCCGGCCTCGGCATCAACGATATCGACTTTTTCGAGCTCAACGAAGCTTTCGCTGCACAGGCATTGCCAGTGCTGAAAGATCTGAAAGTGCTCGACAAGATGAACGAGAAGGTTAACCTGCACGGCGGCGCGATCGCCCTGGGTCACCCTTTCGGTTGCTCCGGTGCACGTATCTCCGGCACATTGTTGAACGTGATGAAGCAGAATGGCGGCACCTTCGGGGTAGCTACCATGTGCATTGGTCTCGGCCAAGGCATCTCCACCGTCTTCGAACGCGTCTAAGCGTTCCGTTGATGGAAGCCGGGGCCAAGTGCCCCGGTTTTTGTTTTTCCGGATTTATTTTGTTTTTATTTTTGAAAAGATTTGAGAGAGGGCCAAACCATGCCGATACAACCTGGGCTCTACCAACATTACAAAGGTCCGCAGTACCGCGTATTCAGCATCGCGCGGCATTCGGAGACCGAAGAAGAAGTGGTCTTCTACCAAGCCCTGTATGGCGATTACGGCTTTTGGGTGCGTCCCCTGAACATGTTCATGGAGTCGGTCGAAGTTGACGGCGAACAAGTGCCGCGTTTTGCTCTGGTACAGGCCGAACCGAGCCTTTTTTCCAAGCCATAAGCTGAGTGCGCGCTGAACCCTGCGCTTGACCTCATCTTGTAGCCACTATATATAGCGGTGCCGCGTCAGGCGCCAACCGCCTTTCACTTCTAGAATTCAGGAATTTTCTGATCCATGGGCAAATCGCTGGTCATTGTGGAATCCCCGGCTAAGGCCAAGACCATCAACAAGTATCTGGGCAACCAATACGTGGTGAAGTCGAGTATCGGCCATATCCGAGACCTGCCCACCAGCGGTTCGGCTAGCGCCAGCAAAGAGCCAGCTGCCAAGCGTGGCAAGGCCGCCGCAGGTGAAGGTCCGGTACTCTCGCCTAAAGAGAAAGCGCGCAAGCAGCTGGTCTCGCGCATGGGTGTCGATCCCGATCATGGCTGGAAAGCCAAGTACGAGATCCTTCCAGGCAAGGAAAAGGTCATTGAAGAGCTGCGCCGGCTCGCCAAGGATGCTGACACCATCTATCTCGCAACCGACTTGGATCGCGAGGGGGAAGCCATTGCCTGGCACCTGCGCGAAGCCATCGGTGGTGACGACAGCCGCTACAAGCGCGTGGTGTTCAACGAGATCACCAAGAAAGCCATCCAGGAAGCGTTCTCCAAACCTGGCGAGCTGGACATCAACCGTGTCAACGCTCAACAGGCGCGACGGTTCCTCGATCGCGTGGTGGGTTACATGGTTTCGCCGCTGCTGTGGGCGAAAATTGCCCGTGGTCTGTCCGCCGGCCGTGTGCAATCGGTTGCCGTAAAGCTGGTGGTAGATCGTGAGCGCGAAATTCGCGCGTTTATTCCGGAAGAATACTGGGAGATTCACGCCGATCTGGGCACGGCCAAAGGCGCGACCGTGCGCTTCGACGTCGCCCGTGAAAAAGGCGAGGCCTTCAAGCCGCTGAACGAAGCGCAGGCCATGGCCGCGCTGGAAAAACTCAAGGCTTCCAGCTACAGCATCGTCAAGCGTGAAGACAAGCCTACCAGCAGCAAGCCGTCGGCGCCGTTCATCACGTCCACCCTGCAACAGGCCGCGAGCAATCGCCTGGGCTTTGGTGTGAAGAAGACCATGATGATGGCCCAGCGTCTGTACGAAGCCGGCTACATCACCTACATGCGTACTGACTCCACCAACCTCTCGGCCGATGCCGTGACGATGGCGCGCACTTATATTGAAGAGGAATTCGGCAAGAAATATCTGCCGGAAAATCCGAACGTCTACAGCAGCAAGGAAGGCGCGCAAGAGGCTCACGAAGCCATTCGTCCGTCCGACGCCAACACCGAGCCAAGCAAGCTTTCGGGCATGGAACGCGATGCCGAGCGTCTCTACGAGCTGATCTGGCGCCAGTTCCTCGCTTGCCAGATGCTGCCGGCGCAATACCTGTCGACCACCGTTACCGTGGGTGCCGGCGACTTCGATTTGCGCGCCAAGGGCCGCATCCTCAAGTTCGACGGTTACACACGTGTAATGCCGCAGATCGCCAAGCCAGGCGACGATGACGTGCTGCCGGACATGGCTCAGGGCGGCACGATGAAGCTGATCAAGCTTGATCCGACCCAGCACTTCACCAAGCCGCCGGCGCGTTATTCGGAAGCAAGCCTGGTCAAGGAAATGGAAAAGCGTGGCATTGGTCGTCCTTCGACTTATGCGGCAATCATTTCGACCATCCAGGACCGCGGCTACGTGGCGCTGCACAACCGTCGTTTCTATTCCGAGAAGATGGGCGACATCGTTACCGAGCGCCTGTCCGAGAGCTTCTCCAATCTTATGGATTACGGCTTCACGGCCGGCATGGAAGAAAATCTCGATGACGTGGCTCAGGGTGAGCGCGACTGGAAAAACGTCCTCGACGAGTTCTACGGCGACTTCAAGAAAAAACTCGAAGTGGCCGAAAGTCCGGACAGCGGCATGCGTGCCAACCAGCCGGTCATGACTGACATTCCATGCCTGACGTGCGGTCGCCCGATGCAGATTCGCACTGCCTCGACCGGCGTGTTCCTTGGTTGCTCGGGTTACAGCCTGCCGCCGAAAGAACGATGCAAAGCTACGGTCAATCTGGTTCCGGGCGACGAAATCGCCGCGGACGATGAGGGCGAGTCGGAATCGCTGGTGCTGCGCGGCAAACATCGCTGCCCGATCTGCAGCACGGCGATGGACGCTTATTTGCTCGACGAGAAACGCAAACTGCACATCTGCGGTAACAACCCGGATTGCGCAGGGTACGAAATCGAAGAGGGCAGCTATCGCATCAAAGGCTATGAAGGTCCTAGCCTGGAATGCGACAAATGCGGCAGCGAGATGCAACTCAAGACCGGCCGTTTCGGCAAGTTCTTTGGTTGCACCAACCCGACGTGCAAGAACACCCGCAAGCTGCTGAAAAGCGGTGATGCGGCGCCGCCGAAGATGGACCCGGTGAAGATGCCTGAGCTGAAATGCGAAAAGGTCAACGACACCTACATCCTGCGCGATGGTGCTTCGGGTCTGTTCCTGGCCGCGAGTCAATTCCCGAAAAACCGCGAGACGCGTGCTCCGCTGGTCATGGAAATTGTGCCGCACAAGGATGAGATCGATCCGAAGTATCACTTCCTTTGCGAAGCGCCGAAGAAGGACCCGGATGGTTTGCCAGCGGTGATTCGATACAGCCGCAAGACCAAAGAGCAGTACGTGCAGACTGAAGTCGACGGTAAGCCGACTGGCTGGAAAGCGTACTACGACGGTGGGAAGTGGACAGTGGAAGACAAGCGTCCGGCGAAAGCCAAGGCGTAACTGCTTGCGGGGGCAGTGCCTGGATGGACGCGCCGTCGTGAGGTTCTTCGCGAGCAAGCCCGCTTCTACATGAAGGCCGCCTGAAACCCTGTTGGTTTTCAGGCGGCCTTTTTGTTTTTTGCTTGCGGCAGGCGGAGGTGATCCACGACACTGTCTGAC
>JALYPE010000067.1 GCA_030856525.1 Pseudomonadota bacterium
GGATAGGTGCCTTCCTGCTCGATCGGGTTCTGCGTGGCCATCACCAGAAACAGCGGCGACAGCTCGTAAGTGCTGCGCCCGACACTGACTTGACGCTCGGCCATGGCCTCCAGCAGGGCTGACTGCACCTTGGCCGGCGCCCGGTTGATTTCATCCGCCAGCACCAGATTGTGGAAGATCGGGCCTTGCTGGAAGACGAAACTGCCGGTTTCGGGGCGATAGATTTCCGTGCCGGTGATGTCGGCGGGCAGCAGGGCCGGGGTGAACTGGATGCGATGGAACTGGGCTTCGATGCCTTCAGCGAGTTCTTTGATGGCCTTGGTCTTGGCCAGACCAGGCGCACCCTCGACCAACATGTGACCGTCGGCAAGCAGGGCGATGAGCAAGCGCTCGATGAGCTTTTCCTGGCCGAGAATCTGTGTTGAAAGAAAGGTTCGCAGCGCAAGCAGCGCTTCACGATGTTCCATCGATGACTGTTCCTGCAAAGAGTGACCGCAGACGTTCTGCTAACGCCAGGGCTGGGGGCGTTACTTTAATCCATCGCAGGGGGCGGCGACTAACGGCATTTTGTGCAATGTGCGGGAATAGATTTCAGAGCTCGGGAGCAAGTGCGCTCACTACGGACTTGATCGCCGCTCTGTCGACCAGATCGCACCACGCTCCGTCATCAATTATTACGCCTTCATTCATTACGATAACCCGGTCAAAACGGTGCAGGTTGTAAACGTCATGGGTGACACAGATCAGGCCTTGGCCGGCAAAGGTTTCGAAGAGCACGTCCCACACCGGTTCGGCGAGTTTCGGCTCAATCGATGCACTGGGCTCATCGAACAGGTTGAACCGTCCGGGCCTGTTGATCAGCCGCAGCAACGAAAGTCGTTTGGCTTCGCCACCGGAGATATTTGTAGCGTTTTCCGTGAGGTGGCGGTTGGCGGCGATGTCCTCAAGCTTCAGGCGGCTAAGTGCCGACGCCAGTTCGGGCGAAGGTCTGGCTCCGAACAGAACTGACCTGTCGAAGCTTCCCTCCAGAAATTGCGGCGATTGCGGGCAGTACCGCAGCAGTTTGAGGTGAGTCTCAGCGGTCAACCTGGAGACCGGGATGTCATCGAAACTCAATCGGCTTCTAAGAGGTGCATTCAATCCGGCCAGGACCTGAAGCAGCGTGGATTTACCCGCGCCGCTTGGACCAGTGATCGCAACCGATTGGTTCTGCGAGAAAGTTATGGCGTTCTTAATGGACAGGCGCATGCCTGCATCGTCGCTCAGTCCACAAGGCTGGAGCGTAAGCCGCGATGCCTGAGAAGGCTTGATCACGATGTTTCGATGGTCATCGTCGAAATTGGGTAATGCCAGGAGCTGCTTGAGCCGTTGTTGATCGGCGAGAAACTGATCCAGGATTCTGTAACCCTCAGACAGTGCGGTGATATTGATCATGAAACTCCCCGCAATGGCGAAAATGGCCACCAGTTGCCCGACGCTGATGCTTGGGGCGCCCGACAGTTGGTCGAGTACCCCCCACGCAAGCAGTCCTCCAGTGGCAAGGCTCACAAAAAGAATTTTTACACCGCTCAGGAAACCAGCCGAACCGGCGACAGTGACCGCTGCACTGGCGTACTGGCCGAAAGCCCTATTCAAAGTGCGCGTGGCCGTCCGTTCGGCACCTTCCAGTTTTATGGTTTTGCCACTGTTCAAGGTGTTGAACAGCAGGGCGCTAAGCTCGTCCTCCTGCTCGTTCACAGCGTCGAGGTGCTTTCGCCGCCATCTGATTATCCTGTGAGCTACGTAAAGGTAAGCAGCGCCGAGCGCCGTGATCGAAAAGAAAATGCTTGCTCCACCCAAGTAAACGAAAGCACTACCGACGATCAGTAACTCAAGTAGCAGTGGAAATCCGACCGTGACAAAAAACGTCAACAATTGCTCGTGAGCGGTAATGCCTCGTTCCACTGACTTGATAAAATGACCCACGCGCCAAGAGCTGAATTGCAGAAACTCTTTGCGCATGAGTTGCGCAATCCAGCCGACCGAAGCGTCTGCCACGACTTGTTGCACCAGTTTAGATAGAAAGAATGTTTGCACCGGGTTGATTATTGCCTGAACACAGCCGGCCAGAATGAAAGCGGCAATCAAGATTGTCAGCATATTGATCGCTTGCTTAGCATCGCCGCTCAAGGTGTCTATCACTTGTCCCAACAGCAAGGGCGGTGCGAGCGCTATGATTTTTATCACAATGATTGTTGTGATTGTAGAGATCATTAATGTTGGATGTTTTTGGCAGGCGAGCTTGATGAAGGTTTGCATCGGACGTGTACCGCTGTTTGAAGGGGGGCACTTTTTACGCGATTAATAACAATAGATTCAAAGTCGGGAAAGGGTATGGCGTCCGATGTCTGCGTAGGGCGCGTCTTGACGTTTTGTAGGCTTAAAATGTGGGAATTTTCGATTCCGTTTATATCGAAGCTTTTCTTCCTTTATTACAGGTGGTTGGCGCGTTTAAGTATTTGGAAGGAGTATGCCAAGGTCTGCGTATTGGGGAGTTGGGGGGATTTTCTTTACTGCCTTCGCGGACGGTAGGTTCACCGCTCCACGAAGGGCTCTGGCGAATGCCTCAAAGCTGGCTGATATAAGTTCCAGTTCCCTTGAGAATGTTCTGCAAAGTCTGCTCAACCTCTGCCAGATCACTGGCATCCGTGCTGTGCGTGATCTCCAGCGAATCATCGCCATTCAGCGCATCCGCATCGCCAGCGGCAATTTCGATGAGAAGGCGAGTAGGGCTGAGGGTGACTTTCACGCCGTCGAGGGTCGAAGGCTCGCCATCCAGGGTGATTTCCAGTTCATCCTCGTCCGGGTAGCGGGTCATCAGGAACATTTCGCCCTGGTCGCTGTGGCAGGCGAGCATGGCCATGTTGTCTTCTTCCTCATCACAAGGGTTGACGATCAAAAGGGCGGTGGTCATTTGCATGGGGGATCCTGACTCAGCGAGTGTTGTGGGCGTAAAAAAGGCAAGTCTGCCAGCCTGAGGGAATTTATGCTCGTCCTGCTGTCAGAGGGTGTGTCGTGAACGGCGGATGTATTGCTGGTCATTTCCGGTACGCAAGTGCCGCAAATACGGGGATAAACCGGCCGTTTTGCGCCGTGGCTGCTAGTGTTGTTCCAGGCACGGTCCACAAGCTGCGTGCCGATGACCGAATATGTCGCAGCACCGCAAGCACGGGCCTTGCCGCACTGGTTAAGCTGCGCATCGAATGGATACCTGTAAAGACATTGTGCAATTGATCGCAGAGTCGTTTTTGCAGATGCCCATTCATGGACGGTGAATGTGACTTGAGTGTCTCGTCCAGCTTCACCCACCTGTCACCCTGTTTCCTCTGCCCGAGAATCAGGAACAGGGCGACGGATCGCCCCGAAAGGGGTTTTGCACGCGACGCTTCCATCAATAACAAGCCCAAGCGGAGTACCACAGATGGCGTTCTTCACCGCAGCCAGCAAAGCCGACTTCCAGCACCAACTGCAAGCGGCACTGGCGCAGCACATCAGTGAACAGGCACTGCCACAAGTGGCGCTGTTCGCTGAACAATTCTTCGGCATCATTTCCCTGGACGAGCTGACGCAGCGTCGGCTGTCCGACCTCGCTGGCTGCCCCCTTTCTGCATGGCGCCTGCTTGAGCGCTTCGATCACGCGCAGCCGCAGGTGCGCGTTTACAACCCCGATTACGAGCGCCACGGCTGGCAGTCCACGCACACTGCAGTTGAAGTGCTGCACCACGACCTGCCATTCCTCGTGGACTCGGTACGTACTGAACTGAACCGTCGCGGCTACAGCATTCACACCCTGCAAACTACCGTGCTGAGCGTGCGTCGCGGCAGCAAGGGCGAGTTGCTGGAAATTCTGCCGAAGGGCACCCAGGGCGAAGGGATCCTGCAAGAATCCCTGATGTACCTGGAAATCGACCGTTGCGCCAATGCGGCCGAAATGAATGTTCTGAGCAAAGAGCTCGAGCAGGTTCTCGGCGAAGTCCGCGTTGCGGTCGCCGATTTCGAGCCGATGAAAGCCAAGGTCCTCGAGATCCTGACGGGTCTGGACAACAGCCAGTACGCTGCCGATCCTGAAGAAAAAGCGGAAATCAAAAGTTTCCTGGAATGGCTGGTGGGCAACCACTTCACCTTCCTCGGCTACGAAGAATTCGTGGTGCGCGATGAAGCCGATGGCGGCCACATCGTTTATGACCAGAATTCCTTCCTCGGCCTGACCAAACTGCTGCGCAGCGGCCTGACCTACGAAGACCTGCGCATCGAAGATTACGCGGTTAACTACCTGCGTGAACCGACCTTGCTGTCGTTCGCCAAAGCGGCGCATCCAAGCCGTGTACACCGCCCGGCTTACCCGGATTACGTGTCGATCCGCGAAATCGACGCTGATGGCAACGTCATCAAGGAATGCCGTTTCATGGGCCTGTACACCTCGTCGGTGTATGGCGAGAGCGTGCGGGTCATCCCGTACATCCGCCGCAAGGTCGAGGAAATCGAACGCCGTTCGGGCTTCCAGGCCAAGGCTCACCTGGGCAAGGAACTCGCGCAGGTTGTCGAAGTGCTGCCGCGTGATGACCTGTTCCAGACGCCGGTCGATGAGCTGTTCAGCACCGTGATGTCGATCGTGCAGATCCAGGAGCGCAACAAGATTCGCGTGTTCCTGCGCAAAGACCCGTACGGTCGTTTCTGCTACTGCCTGGCCTACGTGCCGCGCGATATCTATTCCACCGAAGTGCGCCAAAAAATCCAGCAAGTGTTGATGGATCGACTGAAAGCGTCGGATTGCGAGTTCTGGACCTTCTTCTCCGAGTCCGTGCTGGCTCGCGTGCAATTGATCCTGCGCGTCGATCCGAAGAACCGT
>JALYPE010000098.1 GCA_030856525.1 Pseudomonadota bacterium
ACCATGAGCCTGCCCAATCCCGCCGAACTGATCAGCCAGATGGCGATCCGTCTCTCGGAACATCTGCACCATCGCGGCATCAGCGAACCACGCTACATCGGCATTCGCACCGGCGGCGTCTGGGTCGCCCAGGCGCTGCTCGATGAGATGGGCAGCGACTCGCCTCTCGGCACGCTGGACGTTTCCTTCTATCGCGACGATTTCAGCCAGAACGGTCTGCACCCGCAGGTGCGCCCGTCGGCCCTGCCGTTCGAAATCGAAGGCCAGCACCTGGTGCTGATCGACGACGTGCTGATGAGCGGCCGCACCATCCGCGCGGCCCTCAACGAACTGTTCGACTACGGCCGCCCGGCCAGCGTGACACTGGTCTGCCTGCTGGATCTGGACGCCGGCGAACTGCCGATCCGCCCGAACGTCGTCGGCGCGACCCTGGCCCTGCCGGCCAATCAACGCGTGAAACTGTCCGGTCCGGAACTCAAGCTCGAATTCCAGGATATCGCCCCTTAAACCTGCCCTATTGAGAGTCCCCCTCGCGATGACGCCTTTAGAAACCAAGCGCCCGCTGCAGCTCAATGATCAGGGCCAGCTGCGCCACTTCCTCTCGCTCGACGGTTTGCGCCGCGAGTTGCTGACGGAAATCCTCGACACCGCTGACTCGTTCCTCGAAGTCGGCGCCCGGGCCGTAAAGAAAGTCCCGTTGCTGCGCGGCAAGACCGTGTGCAATGTGTTCTTCGAGAATTCCACCCGCACCCGCACCACCTTCGAACTGGCGGCGCAGCGGTTATCGGCGGACGTGATCACCCTCAACGTGTCGACGTCCTCGGCGAGCAAGGGCGAAACCCTGCTCGACACCTTGCGCAACCTTGAAGCCATGGCCGCTGACATGTTTGTCGTGCGTCACGGTGACTCCGGCGCCGCACACTTCATCGCCGAGCACGTGTGCCCGCAAGTGGCGATCATCAATGGCGGCGACGGCCGTCATGCGCACCCGACCCAAGGCATGCTCGACATGTTGACGATCCGTCGGCACAAGGGCGGCTTTGAGAACCTTTCGGTGGCGATTGTCGGCGACATCCTGCATTCGCGGGTCGCGCGGTCGAACATGCTGGCGCTGAAAACCCTCGGCTGCCCGGACATCCGCGTGATTGCGCCAAAAACCCTGCTGCCGATCGGTGTCGAGCAATACGGCGTGAAGGTGTACACCGACATGACCGAAGGCCTCAAAGACGTCGACGTGGTGATCATGCTGCGCCTGCAGCGCGAACGCATGACCGGCGGCCTGCTGCCGAGCGAAGGCGAGTTCTATCGCCTGTTCGGCCTGACCACCGCGCGCCTGGCCGGCGCCAAACCGGACTGCATCGTCATGCACCCGGGCCCGATCAATCGTGGCGTGGAGATTGAGTCGGCAGTGGCCGACGGACCGCATTCGGTGATCCTCAACCAGGTGACCTACGGGATTGCCATTCGTATGGCCGTGTTGTCGATGGCCATGAGCGGGCAAACCGCCCAGCGTCAATTCGAGCAGGAGAACGCCCAGTGAAGCTCAGTATCCTCGGCGCTCGCGTCATCGATCCCGTCAGCGGGCTGGATCAAGTCACCGATATTCACGTTGAAGCTTGCAAGATCATCGCGATCGGCGCCGCGCCGGCGGGCTTTGTCGCTGTCGACACGATCGACGCTCAAGGGCTGATCGCAGCGCCGGGTCTGGTCGATCTGAACGTTGCCCTGCGCGAACCGGGTTACAGCCGCAAAGGTTCGATTGTCAGCGAAACCCGCGCCGCCGCCGCGGGCGGTGTGACCAGCCTGTGCTGCCCGCCGAAAACCAAACCGGTGCTGGACACCTCGGCAGTGGCCGAACTGATCCTGGACCGTGCCCGTGAGGCCGGTAATGCCAAGGTGTTCCCCATCGGCGCGCTGAGCAAGGGTCTGGACGGCGAGCAGTTGGCCGAACTGGTCGCCTTGCGCGATGCCGGTTGTGTGGCGTTCGGCAACGGGCTGGAGAGTTTCCGCAACACGCGCACGCTGTGCCGGGCGCTGGAATACGCGGCAACATTCGACCTGACGGTGATTTTCAACTCGCAGGACCATGACCTGGCCGAAGGTGGCTTGGCCCATGAAGGCCCGACCGCCAGTTTCCTCGGATTGCCGGGCATTCCTGAAACGGCTGAGACCGTGGCGCTTGCGCGGGATCTGCTGCTGGTCGAGCAAAGCGGCGTACGTGCGCACTTCAGCCAGCTCACCAGTGCACGCGGCGTAGCATTGATCGCTCAGGCCCAGGCGCGTGGTTTGCCGGTGACCGCCGACGTGGCGCTGTATCAGCTGATTCTTACCGATGAGGCGCTGATCGATTTCAGCAGTCTCTACCATGTGCAACCGCCGCTGCGGACCCGCGCGGACCGCGAAGGCCTGCGCGAAGCTGTGAAATCAGGGGTGGTTTCGGCCATCTCCAGCCATCACCAGCCGCATGAGCGGGACGCCAAACTGGCACCGTTCGGAGCGACCGAGCCCGGCATCAGCAGCGTTGAACTGTTGCTGCCTCTGGCGATGACGCTGGTCGAGGACGGCTTGCTGGATCTGCCGACGTTGCTGGCACGTCTGAGCGCCGGGCCAGCCGAGGCACTGCGCTTGCCAGCGGGTAAGTTAGCGGTGGGCGGGCCAGCGGATATCGTGCTGTTCGACCCAGCGGCGTCGACCGTAGCCGGCGAAACCTGGCTGTCCAAGGGCGAGAACTGCCCGTTCATTGGGCATAGCTTGCCGAGCGTGGTGCGTTACACGCTGGTGGATGGGCGGATTAGTCACCAGGCTTAACGTTGTGGTGAGGGGCTGCTGGTTAAGGGCTACTTGAAGAGTGGGCTGCTGGTTTTAGGGCTACTTAAAGAGTGGGCTTTTGTGGCGAGGGGTTTGCCCCTCACCACAAAAAGACCGCTAGCCAGAGCCCTCGCCGCAATACTTACTGGAACGCGCCGCGGTTCTGCGCGTTGCGCACGGACACCTGATCGTTCAGCGTCCAGAAGTCGTACAAAACCCCCAGAAAGAAC
>JALYPE010000110.1 GCA_030856525.1 Pseudomonadota bacterium
CGTCGACGGATCTCACGACTGCTGCGCAGCCGAACGCAGCCTCGCAGGCTCGGCAGCTGCTACAAAAGCCGCGCGACAGCTGAGCGATTTGATGATTGTTACAAGATCTGTCAAAGGTGTTTATCAAAACCCCACCTATATGAATGAATCCCTCACGCCTAGAATCTGCCTCGCCAACACGGCAAACCCTGATTAACCAAGTTGCAGCCCCCACGAAGGCAGTTAATCAAACCACTCCATATCCAGTTCCACACGCAATCCCAAAAAGATTGCGTGACCCCTTTCGACCTCAAAAAGGTAAATCTGAAATGAAAGCTTTATTAGTTCTGGCCCTCTCCAGCCTGTGCGTAACCGCCATGGCAGACGAGGTCCCGACTGATGTCGCCCGGCAGCAACCCATAGTCGAGCAATACACTTACTCCAGTCACCCGGACATCGCCAAAGTTATCTCCATGAGCGAAGTCCCCAATGTTTGTGAAGTTGTGCCGGCGACAATGGAATACGACGACTCCAAAGGCCAACGCCATATCATGACCTACACCATCATGGGCAACGGCTGCTCCAACGGCTGATCAAGACTGCGCGCAATCGACCCTTTTTGGCGTATCGCTGCAGGTCGATTACAGCCCGGCTTCGGTCGGGCCCAGTTGTGTTGATAAGCGCAAAAAGTCATTGCAAAACACAAGATGTAGTGAAAAACAGCATTTTTGGACGTTTTTTGAACAACATCTGTTCGGTGTCAAAATCAGCGAAAAAATTTTTCCATCAGCCAAAGCCCTGTATTACCTCGCTTTGCTCGAAAAACCCTCCCTCTTGGCCCTTCCATGAGCCGATTCGCCGCACCACGCCGGTCAAAACTTCCTTATAATGCCGCCTTAAACGGGCCTGCAATATTCCCTTACAGGGACGAAAAGCCAGTCTGAAGCCCTGCAGCCGCGTCCTTCGCAGCCTGCGCCCATCAGTGGCTTTCGGAACCCCGTACAAAATTCTGTTTGATGCCTGCGTATAGCTGCTGAAAAACGACCTTTATCCAACGCGGCCAGACCGACCGTGTGAATAACCATCACATGGGCATCTGGCCCTCACGCAGGAGACGACACGTCATGCTGAGCTGGGACGAATTCGACAAAGAAGACAGCGCTGAAACCGTGGTCAAAGGCGCCAACGCCGGCCACGCGACTGAAGCCAACATGGACCGCCTCGACACCGCCGGTGGTGTTGCCGCCCAAGAAGCTCGCGCTGTCACCGCGTCTGACTCCGCCGCCATCGCTCGCGCCAAGGCTGCTCTGGACAACCTCGACATCGCCGAAGGCCTCGCCGAACTCGAAGGCGCCTCTGCCCGCGTCGCCGTTGACGAAAAGCGCATGATCAACTGCCGTGCCGACCTCAACCAACTCGTGCCTTTCAAGTACGACTGGGCCTGGCAGAAATACCTGGACGGTTGCGCAAACCACTGGATGCCGCAAGAAGTCAACATGACCGCCGACATCGCCCTCTGGAAAGACCCGGAAGGCCTGACCGACGACGAGCGCCGCATCGTTATGCGCAACCTCGGCTTCTTCTCCACCGCGGACTCCCTGGTTGCCAACAACCTGGTGCTGGCTGTGTATCGCTTGATCACCAACCCGGAATGCCGCCAGTACATCCTGCGCCAGGCCTTCGAAGAAGCGATCCACACTCACGCCTACCAGTACTGCATCGAATCGCTGGCCATGGATGAAGGCGAAATCTTCAACATGTACCACGAGATCCCATCGGTCGCGAAAAAAGCCACCTGGGGCCTCAAATACACCCGTTCGATCTCCGATCCGAAGTTCGAAACCGGCACCGTCGACACCGACAAAGAGTTGCTGCGCAACCTGATCGCCTACTACTGCGTGCTGGAAGGTATCTTCTTCTACTGCGGCTTCACCCAGATCCTCTCCATGGGCCGCCGCAACAAAATGACCGGCGTCGCCGAGCAGTTCCAATACATCCTGCGCGACGAATCCATGCACCTGAACTTCGGCATCGACGTGATCAACCAGATCAAAATCGAAAACCCGCACTTGTGGGATGCCGAGATGAAGGAAGAAGCTTCGCAGATGATTTTGCAGGGGACTCAGCTGGAGATCGAATACGCACGGGATACCATGCCTCGCGGGGTGTTGGGGATGAATGCGGCGATGATGGAGGATTATCTGAAGTTTATTGCTAACCGTCGTCTGTCGCAGATTGGGTTGAAGGAAGAGTATCCGGGGACGACAAATCCGTTTCCTTGGATGAGCGAAATTATGGACTTGAAGAAAGAGAAGAATTTCTTTGAGACTCGGGTTATTGAGTATCAGACGGGTGGGGCGTTGAGCTGGGATTGATTTCTAGAGTTTCCTGGCATTTGACGATTGCCATCTGAGTCGTTGAATCGAAAAAGTGAGAGCCCCGATCTGATCGGGGTTTTTTTATGGTCGGATGAATTTACTAGCCAATGCCACGACGGCGAAAGGTTCGGAATTGCTTCAGCGTTCGCAGCGTTGGGTTGGTTAAGTTTTCGTAGGAACGCCCCAAAGAAGCGTCGGTTTTTTCTGTAGGAATTTTCCTAGACAGTCGTAATGGCTGCTCAGTATCGTCCGAGGGTTCTCAACCTTCGGCGATTTTATGAGCGTAAATAAAAAAGACAGCGAATGGAGCATTTCTGAAATAAGGGCTGCGGTAGATGCCTATCTAAGAATGCTTGCGTTAGAGCTAAGCAATGAGAAATTCGTAAAGACTGCTGAGAATCTTACTCTGCGCAAAACGGCCTTACCCACGCGCACCAAAGGCTCTGTGGAATTTCGGATGCAGAACATTTCGACGGTTTTGATGAAGATGGATCAGGCATTCATCAAAGGCTATAAGCCGGCCAGAAATGTTGGCTCGAACGTTGAGCAGGCCATCCGAACAGTGCT
>JALYPE010000118.1 GCA_030856525.1 Pseudomonadota bacterium
ATCGCGGGTCCATGGGGTCAGCATGTAGTACTGCCACAGATGGAAACCGGCAAAAATCGCCACCGCCACCAGGCAAAGTGTGACCGCTACACGTACGGATGTACGCATGTTCAACTCCTTATAAAGGTCCGAGGACGACGGTGATCAGGGTCAATACACAGACGTACAAGGCGCAATCGAATAACGCTTCGTGCCAGATCCAGCGCCCGACAGGGGTCATTTGCAGCAACATGCGCAAACCGCCGGTGACCAGCAGTGCCAGCACCACATAAATCAGAAAGGGACTGAGCAGGACGCCGCCCACTGACCATTCACGCAAGCCCATGGCTGATCTCCTGCTGACGGCACCAGGCGCGCCAACTGTTCTGCAATTGCAGCACCGCGCCCTGCGCCAGTTTCACGGCATCACTGGGCGGTAGTGCGTACAACGTCTGTAAAAAATCTTCGCTGGGTTGCTGCAACGCATCGGCGCGACTGCCGGCCGGACCTTGCTGAAGAAGTTTTTCCAGCTGATCGAGATACCGACGCTGAGGCGCACCGACAGGCGCCTGCGCCACGGCGAGACTCAAGCGCAAATGCAGCAACTCGTCGCCAATGTCCAGGCCCAGCAAGCCATCGTCCCAGCGGCTACGTGTTGGCTCCGGTAACTCGGGATAGTGTCGCGCCAGCTGCAACAGGCGATCGGCCATACGCCCGCCGAACCAGCTTTCGGCACCGCGCAGATTGCGTCGGGTCAAGCGCACCAGGTCGTGCAGGGTCGCTGTTAACAAGCGTCGGCTGTGCCATGCCGGATTGCGCAGCATCAATAGCCGGAACGCCAGCACCGCCGCGCCCACGCCGATGACAATCGCTTGAGCACTGTTGAAAAAATTCGCGACATCGAATTTCATCGCGTTGAGCGGCGATATCAGCACGATGAAGTGCAGGCAGAACGAGGTCGCCGTGGCGCTGATCTGCGGCTTGGCCATACCCAGCGCACCGAAGAATAACGGCACGCCCATGCCGAGGCAGAGCAAGGCAAAGCTGCTCCATTGCGGCAGCAAAATCTGCCCGACGATAAACGCTGACGGAATTGCCAAAAAAATCCCTCGCATGAAACTCATGCCGATTTGCGCGCCGTTTTCGCGACTGGCGAACAGGCTGCACACCACGCACGTCAACAGCAAAGCGCCCGAGGCAGCGGGCCAGGCAGTGGCCAGCCAGAAGCACGACACCCCCAGAAAAGCCAAGGCACTGCGCGCGCCGAAGACCAGTGCCAAGGACAGGTCGCGATGCGACGCGAGCGTGCGCGGCGGGTCGACGGTTTCCCTGCCCTCTTCCACCGCTTGCAATGCCGCGCTCGCCGCCATGGCGCTGTCGAGCAGTAAGGCCAGACGCGCCAGGCAGAAACTTAGCGCCGAGCTGATTTGCGCATCGTAGGAGGCGTCTAGCAATTGCGCTCGCAACGCTTGCAGCGCTGCCTGATCCGAATGATTCAGCGCCTCCTGAACTTCGTTCATCCACGGTTGCAATCGCTCCGCTTCCTGCGGCTCCAGCTGCTTCCACTGCCGACGCACTGACCGCGCGATGCGCAGCAACATCAACAGCTTCTGGCTCAGACCACTGATTGAACGCGCACGCTGCCGACCCAGACTGCCTTCGAACCAGGCATGTTCGCGCTGCGCATCGACCGCGACGATCCTGCCGAGGATTTCCAGCAAACATTTACGCGCTTGGGCATCGCCGGCCAATGTCGCCTGTGCGGCCTTCATTCCGCTTTGCCAGGCGGCACGTGCCTGATCCGCCAATTGCTGTTCGACGCGCATTGGCCAAAGCAATGCACTCGCGGCGGTGGCGCAGATAATGCCCAGGGAAATTTCGGTGCATCGGGCGACGGCTTGATCGAACACGGTCAGCGGATGGCTGATGGCCGGCAACGCGATGATTGCCACCGTATAACCGGCCAGCACAAAGGAGTAGGACCAGGCGCTGCGTAGCAAGGTCGAACTCGCCGTGCACAGCCCGAGCCACAGGGCCAGCGCCAACAGAAACAGCCAGGGCGTCTGCGCGAACAGGCCCATGAAGATCACCGACATGATCGTGCCGACGATCGTCCCTAACAGCCGCGCCAAGCCTTTCTGCACCACCATCCCTGACAGTGGCTGCGCAACGATAAACGCTGTCATCAACGCCCACGCCGGTTGCTCAAGGCCCCAGCGCATAGCCAGCCAGAGCGCCAGGCCGCCGCCGAGCACGGTCTTGATTGCGAATTGCAAGGCACGGCAGTCAGGCAGGAATAACGCCTGGAAAGTGATGGGCACAGGGAAAACTCTGAAGGGCACGGTTTAACGATAGACGTATTGAACGGGTACAACGGGAGGACGAATTATTAGCTAGCTAACTATGTACAGTCCAGCACTTATTTACGGGCACAAAAAAACGCCAGACTGGCTGGCGTTTTTGACAGGCTACGAACGCTTACGAGCGAGCGCGAGCCTGGTTACGCAGGGCTTTCACCTGGTCGTGGTTACGTTGCACGCCGTGGTACTGGTTTTCAACCAGGTCACGGATACCGACCAGATTGTGCTTGTTGATTTTTTCAATCGCTTCTTTGTAAGCCTTCAGTGCGTGGTCTTCACCGCGCTCTGCTTCGTTCAAAACGGCTTCTTCGTCTTTGCCGGTGAACATGGCTTTGACGTCTACCCAACGACGGTGCAGGTCACCGCTGACGCTGGTAGAAGTTTCCGGATCGCCACCCATCGAACGTACAGCCGCCTGCAGTTCAGCAGCAGCCTTGGCACAGTCAGCTGAACGAGTCACGAACAGAGCTTTCAGTTCTGGATGCTTGATGTCTTCAGCGCAAGTCTTGAACCCTTCCTGACCATCTTTGCAAGTTTCGATCAGGTCATTCAGTACAGAGATGGATTCTTTATTGATGTCAGTCATTTTCAATTCCTCACGGGTTGATGAAAGATGTAATAGCTATTGCACCCTGCATGCCAGTTTTGAAATGAACAATAAATCCTTATATTTCAATGTCTTATATTTTACGTCGAAAACTGTATCCGCTTTTTTTGCATGATCTGTCATTTGGCCTGCATGCAGAATGCCTGTATTTTCATCCTGACTGAATGCAAGTGGCCGACAGATGAACCCCGAAAAGCTCGAATTACTGATCACCCGCGAAATGCCCTTCGGCAAATACAAAGGCCGCATCATTGCCGACCTGCCCGGCCAATACCTCAACTGGTTTGCCCGCGAAGGATTCCCCCATGGCGAACTGGGCGGGTTGCTGGCCCTCATGCAGGAAATCGATCACAACGGACTATCGGAATTGCTGGAACCGCTGCGCGCCAAACACGGCAAACCTGCCCCTCGCCACTGAACCCCTTGATCGAGTCCTCCATGCCTGAGAACACCCGACGTGCCCGTGATGAATCTTTCTGGCAGACTTTCGCCGACCGCTACGACCTGGAACCCGGCCCGGTCAACCTCGAAAACGGCTACTTCGGGCGCATGTCGCGTACGGTGGTCGAGGAATATCAGCGCCACATCGAGTTCATCAATCGCAGCAACTCGGTCTATGTGCGCCAGCGCTTCGAGCAGCATGAAGGTCTGACGATTCGCGCAGCGGTCGCCGGGTTGATCAAGGTGCCGGACGAGACCGTCGCCCTCACCCGCAACGCTACCGACGGCCTGCAATCGCTGATCCGCAATTACAACCTGCTGAAGCCAGGCGATCAGGTGCTGATCTGCGATCTGGAATACGATACGGTCAAGAGCGCCATGCGCTGGCTGGCGCGCAACCGGGGCGCCGATATCATCGAAATCGAACACGCCCATCCCGCTACATACGACGGCCTGCTAAACACTTACCGCGCCATCTTCGCGCGTCATCCTCGCCTCAAACTGATGGCGCTGACCCACGTCACGCACCGCACCGGGCTGGTCATGCCGGTGCAAGCGATTGCCGCGGCCGCCAAGGAGCACGGCATCGATGTGATCCTCGACGGTGCACACGCCTTGGGCCAGATCGAATTCAATCTCGACGAGGCGGGTATCGCGTTCGCCGGTTTCAATCTGCACAAATGGATCGGGTCGCCACTGACCCTGGGCTTTATTTATATTGCCCGCGAGCGCCTCGCCGACATCGACCCGGACATGGCCGAGACGCATTACCCGATCAGCGATATTCGCGCCCGAACACCCCACAGTACCCCCAACATCCCGGCTTTGCTGACCTTGCCGTTAGTGCTCGAAGAACATCGGGCCTTGGGCGCTGCGGCGGCCAAGGGCGCAAGGCTGAACTACCTGCGTGATCTATGGGTCAGTGCGGTCCGTGAATTGCCGGGCATCGAAGTCCTCACGCCGGATGATCCGCGCCTGTATTGCGGCATCACCGCCATGCGCTTCACCCGGCATGACGATCAGCAGGTCATGGTCGAGCGACTGCTCAAGGACTACAACCTGTTTACCATCGTGCGCAGCGGTGCAGCCTGTGGGCCGTGTATCCGCATCACGCCGGGGCTCATCAGCAGCGCTGACGATATGCATCGGCTGAGCAAGGCGCTCGACGAACTACGCTGAGTTCAGACGGTGTATTTGTCGAAGTCTTCGGGCCGGATCTGCGAGGACACCGCGAACATGTCGATGCCAATGGTCGCGCGTTCATGTGTTGATCTCTTCCATAAGATGGAAGCAGATTAGCGCTGCACGGCAGGCGGGAGTGCGCTAACTGTGTAACGCAAGTGTGGATCCGCAGGAGCGAAGCTTGCTCGCCAAGGCGTCGGTACAGCCACAGTCGGATTTGCGCCGGCTGACGCGTCTTTGCGAGCAAACTTCGCTCCTACGGTCGTTGGATCAACGGGCAAAAAAAAACGGTGCACCGACCAAGCGCACCGTTAAAGCCGTAGAACACACAACGAAGTGTCGGTTGAAGCGATCAGTCCAGCAGCGCCAGGGCCTCTGCGGTGCATTCCTGAATGCGGGCCCAGTCGCCGTTCTTGATCCACTCAGGATCAAGCATCCAGCTACCGCCCACGCACATGACGTTTTTCAGCGCCATGTAGCTTTTGATGTTGGCCGGGCTGACGCCACCGGTCGGGCAGAATTTTACTTCGCCGAACGGGCCGCCCAGTGCCTTGATGGCTGCGACGCCACCGCTGACTTCGGCCGGGAACAACTTGAAGCGGCGATAACCCAGACCGTAGCCTTCCATGATGCCGGACGCATTGCTGATCCCTGGCAACAGCGGAATCGGACTGTCTACACTGGCTTCGAGCAGGTCACGGGTGATGCCCGGCGTGACGATGAACTGCGAACCGGCCGCTTCGGCGGCGGCGAGCATGTTGCGGTCAAGCACGGTGCCAGCACCGGTCATCAGTTCCGGACGTTGCTCGCGCAGAATCTGAATCGCCTTGAGCCCGTACTGCGAACGCAACGTCACTTCCAGCGCGGTCAGGCCACCGGCCGCCAGGGCATCGGCCAGCGGCAGAATGTCCTGTTCGCGGGCGATGGTGATCACCGGCAGAATCCGCGCCTTGGCGCAGAGGCTGTCGATCAGGGCAACTTTATCCGCCATGGAAACGGTCGGGGCTGGGTTTGTCATAGCGGCTGATCCTTGGCTCATGGGCACCAGTAAATCTCTAACGTAGGTTGCAGAAACGCGCGAATCGGCATGGCGGCGACATCGTCACCGGCCAGAGCGGCGCTCAGGGTGGTCAGTTTGGACTGACCGGAAATCGACAGGACCTTGTGGTTCGCCGAAGCCAGTAGCGCACGGCTCATGCTCAGGCGCTGGTGTGGCACGGTGGGCGCCAGCATCGGGTAGCAACGACGGCTGCCATCAGCCTTCAAGGCGTCGGCCAGGTTCGGGCTGTCGGGAAACAGCGAGGCGGTGTGCCCGTCGTCGCCCATGCCGAGAATCAGCACGTCGATCGGTGGCAACTCGCCGAGCAGGCGATCAGCCTGTTCGGCAGCCTGCTCGACATTAGCGGCGGCGCTGTACAAGCTCAAAAACTGCGCCTTGGCAGCCTGACCTTGCAACAGGTAGCGCTTGATCAGGCCAGCATTGCTGTCGGCGTGTTCAACCGGCACCCAGCGCTCATCGGCCAGGCTGATGACCACGCTGGACCAATCCAGTGTCTGTTTCGCCAGATGCTGGAAAAACGCCACCGGGCTGCGTCCACCGGACACCACCAGTGTGGCGGTGCCTTGGGCGTCGATCGCATCGCTCAGCTGTTTGGCCACAGTCAGCGCCAGGCCTTCGGCCAACAACACCGGGCTCTTGAACGCATGGGCAGTTACACCTTGCGGCAGTTTCAATTCAGATATCGCCATACCACGACCTCCCGTCCCGCGTGATCAGTGCAATGGAACTCATCGGTCCCCAGGACCCGGCCGCATACGGCTTGGGCGCATCGCCGGATTTTTTCCACCCGGCGATCAACTGGTCACACCACTTCCACGCGGCTTCGATTTCATCTTTACGGACAAACAGGTTCTGATTGCCGCGCATCACTTCCAGCAACAAACGCTCGTAGGCATCGGGGATCCGCGCGCTACGCCAGGTGTCGGAAAAATTCAGCTGCAACGGACCGCTGCGCAGCTGCATGCCTTTGTCC
>JALYPE010000146.1 GCA_030856525.1 Pseudomonadota bacterium
AATCGGCACGATGGCCACGCCGTCGCGAATAGACACCTGGCGGGTGTTGTCGAGCTTGCGACCGAGTCGCGCCTCAAGTGCCACGGGATCCCCCATGCGTTCACAGACGGCCAGCAAGTCAGCTAAGGCGTTGGGTAGGATGAGCCAGGGTTGGCCGGATGCAAGGTCGAATGCAGAATTCATGAAGGCTCTCTCTTTCGATTAAAGGGACGACGTTGATTACGAAACCTCCTCCAACTGATCCAGGTACTCATCGAGGATCTCGGGAAGGTTATCGCCCAGGCCGGCGGCGATGTTTCGGGCCAACGCGATTTCACGCTGCATGGTTTCGACGTACAGATGGTCGATGCCCGGATGCTTGCGGGCCACTTTATGAGCCACGGTGTCGAGGATGGACGCCACCTGTGCAGCGATTCGGGTCAGCGCGAAGACGGCAAAGTCGACGGGCACCAGTTGGCGGGACGAGACAGCGTTTTTGTTCTCCTGCCCCACTCGCTGGGCGGCGGTGAGACCTCGGCGCTCCTCCATGAGTCTGTACTCGATCAGTGGGTCGATGCCCTCCTCGTCGTGGGAGGCCGTTTCCGCTTTTACCTGACCTGCTGAGAGGCCTCTTAGGTACCGAATGTAGGCAAGCCGACCCGCTTCAAGATCGAGCCCGCCATTTCCCTTGGAGCCAGGCAGGACACCGTCTGTAAGCAGATTGCGCACCTGTCGATCAGTAAGGTCCAGGTGCGCCGCGAGTTGTTTCTGATTAGCCATAAATCACCAAAGCGGAAGCGGAAACGGCCTTCCTGGCAAAAAGTCATAAATACTGGAAAGTCGGGGCTCGAATTACCCTCACCCCAGGGGGTGGGTGGGAAGGACCCATCGCACCAATACGGTGCGACGTCATTCCCTTCCTCACTGCTAGACCCCCACCAGGTCGCTGCGCTGGATCGTGCTGGCGCGTCGATCGATCTCTTGGCGATTGATCGAGCCACTGGCATCCAAGCCGAGCAACGGGATATGCAGGTCGTCCAAAATGGTGGATGACCCGGCGCCGAATGAACCAACTGCTGAGAGCTTGCCGCCCAATTCGATCAACGCCTTGGCGGCAGCATCCCAATCGGCAATCAGCTTGAGACGCACCGCGCTCAACTGCTCCTGCTCGAGGAGTTGTAGCTGCCTCACAGCCTCGGCCTGTGCGTCCTCAATGGACTGCAGCTCAGAGGTCAGTGCATTGATCATGGGTTGCTGGCGTAAGGCTGCACGCTGAGCCCCATCCACCGCATCGGCGGCGCGCTCGAGCTTGGCCTCCGCGGCCCGCTCTGCGCCTTCATCGCCACTTGCCAGCGCTGCGGCGTAGTCCCTCGCTGCAGCCTGTTCGCTCTGTGATGCCTGGCCCTGCAACTGGCTGAGCTCGACGTTGACCTTGGCCAACCTGGCCGCGACCTTCTCGCGGTTGCTGCCCAGCTTGGCCGTTTCCTTTTGAGCGACCACGATCTTCTTGCGGGAAGTCTTAATGGTGGCGTCCGCGTTATCGATGTCGCGCTGCCAGATGATCAGCCTATCGAGGCGAGACATCTCAATCTCAAGCTGTCCTTTCTCGCTCATCGCATTGTCACGCGCCTCGCGCAATCGAATCCGCTCGTCGCTACTCAGAGAAGCCTCGTGCTGCAGGCCTCGCTTGGCATCGGTCAGCGATTGCTCTACCTGACGCAGGCGGGCGGAGGCTTTAGTACGTTCGGTTTGGTAGTTGCTCATGATGAAGTCCTTTGAAGTTTGATCTTAGTTAAAGGATGCCGAAACCTGACTTACATCCTCCTAGGAAGTGGATACTTATTCCCGCTGGAACTCCCGCTGTGCACGGTCTCCACTTGAATGCCCTCAATTTGCTGTCTCGCTAATGTCTCGCTGTGCAATGCTTTAAAACTTCATTGATCGAGCCGTGCGTGCCAGGTCTGCAGCGCTTGTCGTTTAAGTTGTTCGGCTGGCGTGTGGATGATTTCGCCGTCACTGAGTTGAACGAGCCAGGTCTTTGAGTCAGCCGGTAGCATTGGCCGACGGCGTGCAGGCTGTCTCAAGGACCGTGCTCGTGGTTTCTGAAACAGGGGGGATTCTTCGCTATGCAGCCAGCACCATGCATTGGCTTCAACGGTGCATCACTGCATTCGGAAAGGGAGATGAGCAGCGCGCTCGCTTGCAGGTCGCCGCCCTCGGCCGCATTACGCAGACGCCGCCAGGCAGACGCCAACTCGGCTTTAGTCGGTCGGCATTGGCGCCCCCTAGGGGAGAGACTATTCACGGTTTGATTCGCCCTGATTCGATCAATTCAGGGCAGATTAGGGCTGATTCGCTTCGATAAACAGGAAGGAAAATGGCAGCTATTTATTTGAAACTGAACGACACGCTATAGGACACTTGAGGGGAATATGGCCGATGAACGGTCAGTCTGACTGTAGAACACAAGCCAGAAATAGGACGGGATTCATGGACGGAAACAAGCAGTTTGCGGTGTACAGCGCTTCCCGCGAGGGTTTTCTGAGTCGAACGAACCCGAGTGTTTGGCATTACGACGCTGAGTATGCGATCCGCTTTGAGACCGAGAAAGATGCGAGGACAGCTGCGGGAAGGCGGCACTCGGAAGATGCCCAGGCTGGCCGACTTATCCAGGTTGATGGAGTCACCGAATTTGAGCCGCTAGGCAAAGTCGACAATGCGCCCCCAGGCAGTTGGGTTGTGACCATTATCGACGCCAGAAGTCCCGGACAAACTTTCTACCTCATGAGTGGAGGAAGGGTTGTGAAAATGTCGAGTTCGGCTGACGACGCAAGAGGCTACCGATCTGAGCGTAATGCTAGAAAGGTGGTCGACGCTATTAACGGAGGACAATGGCTCTTTGCACAGACGCACCAGAAAACGGCCCAGGTGTATCACTTCCCTAGGTCTTGATCCGTCTATCAATAAGCAAGACCGGCACCTTACTGGATTGTCTCCTTGCGCAAATGCCTGGGCGAGGCATCACCCAATCAGGTTGTCGATGATGCGGTCACAGTCCTGTCGATGATCGGAACGACCGCTGATGCTCAGGTACCGCATCACAGCCTTGGCTTCGTCCTTGTGCCGTGGCCGGATCTGCGCCAGCAGCTCAAACACAAACCAGTCGCGGGCTGACGCTTCCGGGGCCGGGTCGCCCGCATACCGCTCACATGCGTTGCGCAGCCAGTAGAGGCTGCTCCAGTACTCCAGCTCGTAGATGCAGTCGCTCAGGGTGTTCGGCATCTGCTCCGGCTTGGGTCTGAACCTGGCGGCAACCTCGGACTTGTCCAGGCCGAAGCCATCAACAGGCTCCAATCCATCAAGCACTGAAGCGCAGTACACCTCGGCATCGGTCAGGTTGAAAATCCTGTCACCGAACCGCGACCCGGCCTCTGTTTGCTTTCTGAGTTTCTCCACGGACGACTTGGCCAAGCTCTCTAGGTTGCCCAGGCCGAACGACGACAAGGCTGCGAACATGTTGTTTGGGTGCTTGACCTGGAGCCATTGGCGATACCGTTCTTCAAGCTGCTTGAACGGCGTCTTGATCCGCTTGGCCGCTTCCATGGCTGCCTCGATGTGTCCAGGTTGGCCGGTGCCGATCACCTCGCGGAGCCACAGCAGGGCGTCAACGTCACGATCCCCGGTCACGCCTTGTTGCGGTGGTAGCTCTTGCACGGCTGGCGTCGTTCCGGCGCTGACCTGCATCGGTGGAAGGCAGAACAGTGCCCGGTGGGCCTCATTGTCACGAAAGGCACCCGACCGGCTGACGATGGTCTTGACAGTGCCGAGGGGTATCCCAGTGATTTGGGAGACTTCCCGGAACGAGTGACGTCGGCGCAGATCGAGGATGCGGGTTCGCTGATCCTCTGAAACCCCCTGTTTCATTGTGTTCAAGGTGAAACCCCCTGTTTCATGGTTTGAAGTTGGTCGCGTTTCAAATCGGGCCAAGTTGGGCGTGATTGAAGGGTGCGATTTCAAATCCGACACTTTCAAATTTCAAATCTAGAAGTGTGAAAACCCCACTTCGGCACATGCGTGGAAATCCCGGATGTACCTGACCCGTTGAATCGACGGGGTAGATACCGGAAATCATTCCGATATCTCTAGGGCGTGCTCTGACATTTCAGGAGATGTCACCAAAACCGGGGATATCTCAAGGTGGGAAAATCCCACTTCGGTACATACCCTGATTTACGGTGATGTAGATCAGGTCGAGCTGTAGGCATTCAGCCACTGGTCCACACTTTGCTCCTGGTTCGGATGTTGTCCGGCACGTCAGCGCATTACGGCTCATACCCTGCTAAACCGGTAATCCAGTCATCCAAATCCTTCACCAAAATCAGTCGCCTGCGACGGCACTTGAAAGCCCGGAGATCTCCCGCGCCAATGGCATCGAAGATGATCGTGCGCGTGGTCCCTGTCATCGATGCTGCTGTTTCGGGGCTGACAGCGAGCGGGGCAAATGTCACGACATCCGCTGCCGGTGCGCCTCTTTTGGAGTTGGCGCTCATAACACGTCCCCGTCAGGCCAGCGGCCACGAACATCGGCCAGGGCTTCGGCGCGGGTGACGGGTTCGCCGATCATCGTGAAGGGTTGATAGCCAGGGACCAGGGCCGTCCAGGCGCATCGACGTTCAACGCCGTCATCGGCTGTCAGCTCGGCCAGCAACGTCAGCCGGTTTTGCTTCACATACCGGCTTACTTCGTCCGTGACCTTCACCCTGGGCGAGATACGAACACGCATCCCAACGCGCTTAGCGCTCAACCCCCGGTCAATGAGAAAATCGAGAGCGGCCATCAGATATCCACCGCATCATCGTCATCCGAAAAAGATACTTCCGGTTCCGAAGTCCTGAATGTCCTAATGTCCTGTTGATCGGTTACTTTTTGATCGCTTTTCAGGACTACAGGACTTGCAGGACTTTGCTTCGGCTTCTTTCTTTTTATCTCCCACTTAACGGTGCCGCCAACCTTGCCAAGGCACTTGCACTCAATGTCGATCTGGCGAAGCGCTGGTGCTGCCCGACGTAGTGCGTCACCCAAACCCTTTGGCGAGCGCGGCCAGGAATCGCAACCGGTCGGGCGGTACTGCTCTAGGGTTAGCAGGATCTCTTTGGCTGTAGCGGTGAGTCCAAGCGGGCGTGCCTCGATCATGTCCACCACTGCGGCGGCTACTGGACTGGCGTCGATGGTCCTTGAGAGGCTTTCCTGTCGGCAGGCGTTGAACTCGGCCATGAAGTCTTCCGGCAGTTGGCCAACCGCCTTGGCGACCGCCATGCCCAAGCGAGCGAACTCGACCAAGCGCGGACGCTCATCTGCAGGAATACTCATCTGCGGCAGTAGCTCCAATGCCCTGGCCGTAATGTCAAGCAATGCGCCAAGCAGCTTGGGCCGTTCGATCTCATAAGCCCGCCACAGATCAGTGACTTCCAGCCGATCCGTGATGACCGGTGTCTCCACGGTGATAGCACGGTCCACCAGATCCTGCGCCGTGACTGCGGCACTGATACCATTGATGACGATTGGTCGTTTGACGTTGACCACCGACTCCTCGGTGTCGCTGTACAACTTGCGCTTGGCAAATCCGCCCCCAGTGGCCAACACACACAATGCGTCCTGCAT
>JALYPE010000181.1 GCA_030856525.1 Pseudomonadota bacterium
CAACGAGTGTGGCCTGAATGATCAGCAAGTGGCTGTTTAGCGGAGCCTTGTTGTTAGAGGCAGGCAGCTGGGCCAGTCTGTGGCTGCCGGCGCCCGAGTTACAACAATTGCTGGTGTTCACCCTCAGCCACGGCCTGGCGTGCGCGCTGTTGTGCGCCGCTGTGTGGCTGTTGTTGCCAGCGCGTTATCGCGCGCCATTGCCGTGGAGCCCGCTGTTCATTTTCAGCCTGGCGTTCTTTGTGCCGGTGATCGGTACGATTGGCGTAGTGCTGTCGATTTTCCCGGCGCTTTACCTGCCGCGCAAACGCGACAAGCAAGCCTGGCAAGCGGTGGGTATTCCGAGCCTGCCGTTCCGCGCGCAACTGCAATCGCACTCGCCGATTTTCGCCGACGGCGGTCTGCAGGACGTGCTGCGCCACGCGCTTGATCCTGATCAGCGCCTAGCCGCTTTGCTCGCCACGCGACGCATGCCGGGCAAGGAAGCGGTGCCGATCCTCAAACTGGCGCTGGGCGACCCGAGCGATGACGTGCGTCTGCTGGCGTACTCGATGCTCGACAAGCAGGAAAGCGACATCAACCTGCGCATCCAGATTGCACTCGGCCAATTGACCAGTGCCAACGCCAAAGCCGCCGGTGCGCTGCATGGCACGTTGGCGCGCTGGTATTGGGAGCTGGCCTACCTTGGCCTGGCGCAGGGCAGCGTGCTTGATCACGTGCTTGATCAAGCCAGTGAACATGCCGAGCAAGGTTTGCAGGCGGGCGAGGGCGGCGAGCTGTTTTTGCTGGCCGGACGCATTGCCCTGGAACGCGGTGACATCGAGCGCGCCGAAGTGCTGCTGGGTCAGGCCCAGGACAACGGCATGGGCGCAGCGCAGATCCTGCCGTTCCGCGCCGAACTGGCGTTCGAGGCCGGCCGCTATCACGAAATTCCGGGTCTGCTTGCCAGCCTTCCCGAGAAAACCCGCCAGCGTCCACCGTTCGCTGAGCTGGTGAGGAGCTGGACATGAATCACAAGGAAGAGGCACCGGTAGCCGACATCTGTCTGCTCCTCGAAGGCACCTGGCCGTATGTGCGCGGCGGCGTGTCGAGCTGGATTCACCAGATGATCCTCGGCTTGCCGGAACTGACATTCTCGGTGGCGTTCATTGGCGGCCAGCGTTCCGCTTATGGCGAGCGCCGTTACGAGGTGCCGGCCAACGTCGTGCACATCGAAGAAATGTTCATCGAAAGCGCGGTCCATCCGACTCACACGATCGGCACGCCGCGCGAAGCCGACAAGCAACAGCTGGCGGATCTGTACCGCTTCCTGCATCACCCGGAGTCGCCGGAGCCGGAACTCGGTGAGCGCTTGCTTGATCGCATCGCCCAGGGCGACATGACCCTCGATGACGTCTTGCGCAGCCGCGCCAGTTGGGAGGCGTTGAGCGAGGGCTACAATCAGCATTGCGCCGACCCGTCCTTCGTCAACTATTTCTGGACCCTGCGTACCATGCAGTCGCCGCTGCTGATGCTCGCCGAAGCGTCGCGCAAAATGCCGCGGGCGCGCGTGTTGCACTCGATCTCCACCGGTTACGCCGGGCTGTTGGGCTGCATCCTCAAGAAGCGCTGGAACTGCACTTATTTGCTCAGCGAGCACGGTATTTACACCAAGGAACGCAAAATCGATCTGGCCCAGGCCAGCTGGATTGCAGAGAGTTCCGGGCAGGCCCTGAACCGCAGCCTCGATGCCGGTTCGGGTTACATCCGCACCTTGTGGGTACGTTTTTTCGAGCGGATCGGCCAACTGACCTACAACAGTGCCGACAACATTATTTCGCTGTATGACGGCAACCGTCAGCGGCAGATCAAGGACGGCGCCGAGCCGAGCCGCACTCAAGTGATCCCCAACGGCATCGACTTGCCGCAGTGGACCTCGGCGCTGCAGGCCCGCGAGCCTGGCATCGCGCCGGTGGTGGGTTTGATCGGGCGTGTGGTGCCGATCAAGGACGTGAAAACTTTCCTGCGCGCCATGCGTGGCGTGATCAGCGCGATGCCGCAAGCCGAAGGCTGGATCGTCGGTCCGGAAGAGGAAGATCCGGAATACGTCAGCGAGTGCCGCAGCCTGATGGCCAGTCTGGGTCTGGAGGGCAAGGTGCATTTCCTCGGCTTCCAGCGCATCCAGGAAATCCTGCCGAAACTCGGCTTGATGGTGCTGACTTCGATCAGTGAAGCGCAGCCACTGGTGATCCTCGAAGCGTGGGCGGCGGGTACGCCGGTGGTCAGCAGCGACGTCGGTTCATGCCGCGAGCTGATCGAAGGTGGCAGCGCTGAAGACCGTGACCTCGGCGTCGCCGGCAAAGTGGTGGCGATTGCCGATCCACAAGCCACCAGCGCGGCGATTCTCGAGCTGTTGCGCAGCCCGCAACGCTGGCAGGCGGCTCAAGCCAGCGGCTTGTTGCGCGTCACCCGTTACTACACCGAAGCCTTGATGCTGCAGCGTTATCGCGACTTGTATAAAGCAGCCATGGAGAACAGTTAAATGGCCGGTATTGGCTTCGAGCTGCGCAAAATCCTTTCGCGCGATTCCTACACCTCGACCCTGCACGCTTACGTGTATGCCGGTCTGATCAGTTCCGGGCCGTGGGTGTTGTCGATCATCAGCGTCATGCTGGTGGGGATCATCAGCCTGGGGTTGCTGCTGCCCAACGCTTTGGTCGGACAGTTTCTGGTCACGGTGACGTACCTGATGGCCACTTCGCTGATCCTCACGGGCGGCCTGCAGTTGTTCTTCACTCGCTTCGTTTCCGACCGTCTGTTCGAGCACAAGTACGAGCAGATTCTGCCGAACCTGCTGGGCATTCTGCTGCTGGTCACGATAGCCGCCGGTGTGTTGGGCGTCATCGTGCTGGGTCTGCTGTTCGACCAGCCGCTGATCTACCGCGTGCTGGTGCTGGCCAACTTTGTGGTGCTGTGCAACCTGTGGCTGGTGATCATCTTCCTGTCGGGGATGAAAGCCTATAACCGCATTCTGCTGGTGATGCTGGTGGGCTACACGCTGATGGTGGCAAGCGCCTACGTGCTGAGCTTCCTGCAGATGCCGGGCTTGCTCCTGGCGTTGTTGATCGGGCACAGCACGCTGCTGTTTCTGTTCCTCTACGACATCTTGCGCGAGTACCGCGCCGAGAAACTGATCGCTTTCGATTTCCTCGATCGCCGCCAGGTTTTCCTGAGCCTGTTGGCCACCGGTTTCTTCTACAACTTCGGCATCTGGATCGACAAGTTTCTGTTCTGGTTCAACCCCGCCACCTCCAATGCCGTGGTTGGTCCGTTGCGTGCGTCGATACTTTACGACTTGCCAATTTTCCTCGCGTACCTGGCGATCATCCCCGGCATGGCCGTGTTTCTGGTACGCATCGAAACCGACTTTGCCGAATGGTATGACCGTCTGTTCCGGGCCATCCGCGACGGTGAAACCCTGCAGCACATTGGCTCGCTGAAAACCGAAATGACCTTGTCGATCCGTCAGGGGCTGCTGGAAATTTGCAAGGTTCAAGGCCTCACGGTGGTGCTGTTGTTCCTGTTCGCACCACGTCTGCTGGACTGGTTGGGCATCTCCAGTTACTACCTGCCGCTGTTCTACATCGACCTGATCGGCGTGAGCATTCAGGTGGTGTTCATGGCCTTGCTCAACGTTTTCTTCTACCTCGACAAACGCACCGTGGTGCTGGAGCTCTGCGTGTTGTTTGCGGTGTTGAACGGCTTGCTGACACTGCTCAGCATGTACCTTGGCCCAAGCTTCTTCGGCTACGGGTTCACGCTGTCGTTGCTGGTGTGTGTATTGCTCGGTTTACACCGTCTGTCCAAGGCACTGGAAGATCTGGAATACGACACCTTCATGATGTCGCGCTAACTTTTCTGGCCTGCACAAAAAAGGCACTTGCGACCCACGCAAGTGCCTTTTTTTTGTGCCGATGATTCCGCCTGATGTACTAGAGAGTAGGCAACTCGCTGCTAGGCTTGAACGGTCGGAGCTGCCGACGAAAGACGGAACTTGGTGTTACTTGACCTTCGCGCTCTTGATGTCGCTGATGATTTGCTGAGCAATGGCCTGCACTTGCTCTTTGGTCATCGCAGACATCACACCTTCCCACGCAGATGAGGACGTGTCATATGTCCGGGTTCCAATCAAGCTTCCGGACTTCAAGTCTGTGAAATCAGCGCTCGAATTGACCCATGCATTGCCGACCATAACGCCGGCGCCATAACGGGCGCCAGGAGTCAGGTAACGGAAGTTGGTCACTTTGATGGTGATACCGACCCCCTCCTTGTTTGTTGAGCTCACAGCTTGGGTTTGGGTAAGTGCATAGCCCGCGCGGACTGCTTCAGCTTGGAGAGCTTCATTCCAGTCACGCTGTAAAAGAGGCCAGTCTTCATTTTGCTGAACCTTGCTATTCCCTTGGAAACTGACCATCAGATTTTGCTTCGCCGATTGTTGAATGGCGAGGGACTCAGTGCCGCCGCTTTTAACGGATGCTGCGCAGCCGGTCAGAAGCGACAGGGCGAAAAAGCAGGTAAGGGGTAGCAAAAATTGAGGAGTCTTCATTGAATTTCCGTATTCAGGAGCAAGGGTTGAGGCCGTTCGGGAGTACTGCTGGTAAGCGGGTATAGAGGCAATGATGGCAAAATAATTCCGATGCGCCATGGTGCTGAACAATCATAGGTCCGTCAACCAAAGGCTCAATGACCAACCTCCAGATGCAACAAAACCCGCACTTGGCGGGTTTTGTTTTGCTTCGTATTTGGTGGGCCGGGGTAATTTGAAACAAGTCGGTATCTATCTGTTTTTTCTAGTTAATAATTTATTGGTCAACTTGCTTGGAATACCAGTTGGAACGCTGCGTGCTCTGGATTCCGATGGACGGTGCTTTTTGAGCTCCGCCCCATAAACGAATCGGGATCGAATCTATCAAGCAAATGGTCGCGCTGTTGATTGTTGCCCCTGCGCGTACGATGTCCCCACTCGCACGTACAGGGGCTCCTAGCAAACGATAGCGTCAATGATTGCTGTGTTGGCTAAGCCGACTCTCGAAGTATTGCGCAGTCTCTTTGTCGGTGCAGTACAGGTAGCAACCCTTCATCCCGCGTGTCATCAGGGTTCGGTATGTATTCTTGATGATCAGGTCTGTTTCATTCTTCGCGAGCGTAGGTTGCTCTTTCATCATTTTTTTCCAGCCGCGAATCGATTTATCGTGCTTGTCGCGCTGATTCGGGGATGTCACTACCTTACCGTCACGTACGACTAGGTCTGGTCCGATGATCACCCCGATGTAGTCGACTTCCAAACCTTGGCAGGTATGAATGCAGCCAACTTGCTCGATGGAGTTCTCAGCGATGATCCATAGGCTGCCATCCTGATCCAGGTTCCATTGGCGTTTGTAGTCTCCAATGACGATATCAGCAGCGGTGGAGTCTTTCTTGCTCAGCCAAGGCC